>JACPJR010000011.1 GCA_016187565.1 Candidatus Woesearchaeota archaeon | reverse complement strand
TAGAAGTAGCACTTCTACCGCTTCTGTATTGCTGTACTACCCACTTTCTTTTTTTTCATTCAATTTTTCCATTTAAATCACCAAAAGTGCAGAAATCTCGGCTTATTATTAAAGTGTAAACTAATAATCAAATTAAACAATGATTTTATATTTTCCAAAGTTTTAAATGCTCTTTGTTCTCCCCTTCCGAGATGGTTAGCATTGGTGAGGCAATTATCTTAGGGATTGTTCAAGGAGTTACTGAATGGCTTCCTATTTCTAGCTCAGGTCATTTGGTGCTTATGCAACAGCTTTTTAACATTGAGGTACCTTTAATTTATGATATTATCCTCCATCTTGGGACATTGATTGCTCTTTTCATTGTTTTTTGGAAAGAAATCGTGGGTATGACTCGTGCAGTGCTTACCTTTGACAAAAATAATCCTTCATTTCGATTTGCAATTTTTATTCTGCTCGGGAGTATTCCTACAGCAATTATCGGATTCCTTTTTCAGGATCTCTTTGCAAGCTTTTTTACCAGTCTTCTTGTCGTTGGCATAGGACTTCTCATAACCGGAACACTGCTGTTTTTTTCTCGCTTTGCTGATGGAAAAAAGGGTCTTACCCTCTGGCATGCGCTTTGCATAGGAACAGCGCAAGGCATTGCTATTATCCCAGGGATATCCCGGAGCGGCATAACCATTGCAACAGGACTGTTTCAGGGGATGGAAAAAGAGTTAGCAGCTAAGTTCTCCTTTCTCTTGTCCATTCCTGCAGTAGGCGGTGCATTTCTTTTGCGATTAACCGACTTAGAAGCAGTTTCTTCTCAGGATTACCTACCGTATTTCTTTGGTTTGCTTGCTGCAACGATTGTTGGTTATTATTCGCTGAAGCTGTTGTTGCATATCGTTGTCAAGAGAAAATTTCACACCTTTTGCTGGTATTGTTGGCCTGTTGGGTTACTTGCTATCCTGCTTTACTTTTTTGGTTGATAGAGGTGATGATTTGGTTTATTGTTTCAAGCTTTACCAGCTTCACCGTAATCTATAAATAGAACGATGATTGGTGCTATGGGATGAAACATTCGGTGATGTTCACGAAGTTCAAAGAGAGGATTTTTTCTTCGATGTTCTGTCAGTCATTTAGACTCGTGAAAAAGAAGCCACAGCCTTTTTTTGTGATGATGTTTTTTGATGTCCTTTTTTTTCTCATGCTTGCAGGAGGAGCAATGCTCATCAAGATAATCTTCCCTTCGCTTGATCCCTTAACTATCTTCATCAATTATCCACTTCTCCTCATGGTTCTTGTTATAGTTGGTCTCACGCTTTATTTTATGCTCCTTATAGCTATTTTCACGTTTTTTCAATACTGTATCCTTGATACCATGTTTGATTATTTTGATCAACAACCCTTTAGCTTTGTACGGTTCAAAACCTTTTATTGGTTGCATGTTTTTACGTTTGGTGTTTTTTCAGGAGTCTTTTTTTTACTGAATAGTCTCATTACTTCATTGAAGCCATCATATCAGGGTATCGGAACGCTTTTGTTGTTGCTTCCCTTTCTTGTCCTTGCCTATACGTATCTCAACCTTTTGCATGGCTGTTTTCTTAAGGAACATTCACTAAAGAAGATCTTTAAGGATTCAATATCCATTTTTAAGTCGAAAAATAGCCATTATTGGGCAATAATCATCTTTTCTATTTTTCTTTTTCTTTTCTATATCTCAATCTTACTTATTTTTCGCTTATTGCTGTTTCTAGCCCTTAGATTAGTAAAAATAGACTTTTATTACCCCCTCTTGTTTGAAGAGACAATATCAACAGTTATTACCGCTTTATTCTTCCTGATTCTCCTTTCTTTCAACCGAATCCTTTTTTATCAGGCAATTACCGTCTATTACAAAACGAAACATTAATAAGGACGTAGCTTCCCTAATTTTCCTTGATTTGCTTAAAATTTGGGTCGTTTTTTGCCAAAAGGTAGCAAAATGAAGCTTTTGATCCTCAACATTGGATCTTCTTCCATTAAGTATAGTGTCTTCTATGATGAAATTAAGCTCTACGATGGCATTATTGAGCGGATTAAAGACCGTAAAAGTTGTGAAAGTGGTCTTCGGGAGATCATCCGCGTTCTCGAAAAAAGCAAAGTAGAGATTGATGCGATTGGTCATAGGGTTGTTCATGGAGGAAAAACCTCTGAATCCTGCATTATTAAGCCAAAGGTTCTTGCTGAGATCAAGAAATGTAGCGAGTTTGCACCCGCTCATAACCTTCCCCAGACTATTGGCATCGAGGTATGTGCACGATTGTTTAAGAACATTCCCCAAGTTGCTCTCTTTGATACTGCTTTCCATCAAACCATGCCTGAGAAAGCATTTCTCTATGGCCTTCCTTATCCCTATTATTTGAAGTATGGCATCCGTCGTTATGGTTTTCATGGTATCAGCCATCGCTATGTGATGAAAGAAACAGCGAAATTACTGGGAAAATCACTTCAAGAATTAAAGCTCGTTTCTTGCCATTTGGGAAATGGAAGTTCCATTACCGCAATCCACAATGGTAAGAGTGTAGATACCTCAATGGGTTTTACCCCTCTTGAGGGCCTGGTCATGGGTACACGATCAGGAGATCTGGATCCTGCTATTATTCTCTATCTTATGGAAAAAGAAAAATTAAAGCCAGCGGAAATGAAAGAGATCCTTAACCAACGATCCGGGTTAAAGGGAATCTCGGGCACGAGTAATGATCTCAGAGACTTGGTTAATAAAAAAGATGCACGTGCAAAACTAGCGGTTGATATTTTCTGTTATCGGGCGGCAAAATACATTGGTGCGTATTGTACCGTGCTTAATGGGCCAGATGCCATTGTCTTTACCGCAGGCATTGGAGAAAATAGACCATCCATCCGTAAACAGATCCTTGATTATTTTCAATATCTTGGTGTTTTTGTCGATGAGCAGGCCAATAAAAAGAATGAGCAATGCATTTCTACACCAGCATCTCGTATTGCTGTCTTTGTCATTCGCGCAAACGAAGCCCTTGAAATGGCCCGTGAGTGTAAACGCGTGTTACAATAGTACGAGATAGTCGTTTAAAAAAATAAAATAAAGCAAGCGTTTATCTCGGAAGAGAAATGACAACATCGGTTTGAGTCAATTATCGCTCGAATAACTCTGGACTAATGCCTCTGCGGGTAAGATCGGTTTGAACTGCCTTTCTTGCTCGTGACAATCGTGATTTCAACGTACCTTGAGGAACTCCCAACATCTCTGCAACTTCCTGATAGCTTCTTTCTTGAACATCAACTAAGGTAAGTGCTTGTCGATAGTGTGCTGGTAATTGTTCGAGAGCACGTTCCACTTTTGCCCTAATTTCTGCTTGAACAGTTATACTATCTGGAGCGTATGCATCTCCAGTAACTGGTAGAGGTAGCTCATTACCATTATCTAAAGTACTCATTTCATCAAGCGATGAAAAACGTACAATGTATTCTCTCCGCTGCACATTACAAACAAGGTTTCTTGCTGTTGTGTACAAGTATCCTTCAATGTTGCTATCTGGATCCAACCCATCTCGGTGTTCCCATAACTTTAGAAAGGCCTCCTGGACAATATCTTCAGCCCGGTATCTTTCTCGTTCGGGAAGACGATAGTAGACGGTCGTGAATAAACGGGCAGCATGTTGCCTATAGAGTTGACCAAGTGCATCATGATCTCCTTCTGCTATGCGGGTCGCAAGATCACTATTAATGGAGATGTATGCTGTTGTCATCCTTGCTGCAAACCAAGCGTTCTATATAAATGTTCCTCGTAACCACTCCTTAGGAGTTATTATCTTAAGGGTAACCCTTTTTTCCTTCCAACATACGAATTTCCTTAATCAGAAGCAGTTTGAGTTTGTGTCGAAGAAGATAGATTATACTAGTAATAACCAGGCATGCACCAAGGATAAAGATAAGGGGAGTCATGGTGCCTTTCGAGAGCTCGCTGCCAAAGACATTAAACAGAACGGTTGAAGGTAAGAAACCGAGAAAGGAAAAGAAAAGAAAATCACGGAACCGTGCACCTGAGAGTGCTCCGATAACCGTTACAATTTCATTAGGAAATAGAGGAATGAGACGTGCGGAGAAAAAAACAATTTTTCCTTTATGATGGAAATAATGGTGCACATGTTGAATCTCAACAGGATCAAGCCAATGGTGGAGTACATGTTTTCCTAATTTTCTTGTTACTATGAAGAGAATGGTTGTTCCTATCAATGTGCCAGTGAGGTTAATAATCGTGCCTATGACTGGCCCAAACAGATATCCGGTGGCAATAGAAATTAACCCTCCAGGAATGAGGAACAAAAATGCTTGTAAGACGAACAACAACATAATAATTAAGGGAGCTAGGATACCAAATTCTGAAACAAATTCCTTGAAGGTTGTTGGATCACTGAAGATGCTGTCTTCAAGCCTTGCTTCAAAAAAATTGCTGACCAAACTGAGGAGCAAAACAAGGGTAATTAAAATACCGATTTCCACCTGATGCTTTTTTGAAATTAATGGTTGTGTCGTGGGTGATGCCATGCCTCGCTCCATGTTTTTTTATGGACACAAGTATTTAAAGGTTTGTCTACAATCCGCTTGTTGGACTTATACCTCTTGAGCGATAACCTTATTAAGATAATATTATTTGACGAGTCATGGCTCAACCACGATGTCCTTATTTTGGGCAATGCGCCGGGTGTTCTGCGCAACATATTGACTATACGATACAATACGCGAACAAGAAGCAACGTCTTGCACAAGTGTTGCATACTGATGCAATTACTGTTTTCTCTGGTGAGGAATATTCCTATCGAAATCGGCTTGAGCTTCTTTTTTCTCCTCAAGGGCCAGGTCTTCGCATGAAAGATCCACAACAGATTGTTCGGATTGATCATTGCGTTATTTGTACCCAAGAGCTCAATACCTTGATTACTGAGATTGTTAAATATTTTCGCGGTGTTGATGCATATGATCAACGAAGGAAAACAGGAACCTTTTGTTCTGCAATTCTTCGAAGCTCTGTGAGCGGAACGGCCATTACTTTTGTGTTAAACCCAGCATCTTCCCGTTTGAGCCAAGCTATTGCGACTATAGAGGCATTTGCTCCTCAGAGCAGGTCTAGTGCAATTCTTGTTGGTTATCTTTCAGAAGAACAAAATGGGTTTATTGAAGACGTTTTTGCTGTCAAAGGTTCTTTGCTTCTGGAAGAGCAGTATCTTGGGAAATCCTTTTCTTTTCCACCGTATGGTTTTTTTCAGAACAACACCAAACTCGCTGAGGAACTCCATAGGTATTGCCAGAGCATTCTTACATCATATGATACCAGCAATGCAACCTTGCTCGACCTCTATGCGGGTGCTGGAACCTTTGGGATTCTTAATGCGCCCTTGTTTAAAGCAGTTACCCTTGTTGAAGAAGCTCCTGCTGCTGTTGAAGCAGCAAAACTCAATGCGCAGCGTCATGGTCTTACTAATATACGTTTATTTTGTCGTGATGCACGGCAATTGAAGAATATAAAGCTTGAAAAGCCGCTCTTTGTTGTTACTGATCCACCTCGTTCTGGTATGGATCCGCAAACCCTTACTGCTCTTATGCAGCTTGAACCAAATGTTTTGCTCTATGTCTCTTGTAATCCAGAGCAGCTTGGAAAAGATCTGCTAAAATTTAAGGCAAAATCATATAACCTGAAAAGCGTAGCTCTTTTTGATTTCTTTCCGCAAACGCCGCACATAGAGACGGTTGTTGAACTCGTCAGATCTAAGCCTTAGTGACGGAGAACTTACGTAAGGTGCATACCCCAATAAAGATAAGCATCTTTATATAATTTCGTTTATTCTCTAGCATTATGAGCGACGTTATGAGAAGCTTTGCCTGTGATCTTGCACAACAAGCAGGGAGATATCTTTTGCAGAACTTTCGGAAAGATCCAACGTTGTTAGGGAAACGTGGATTGGCAAAAGAGATCTCGACAACGTATGACAAGGAAAGCGATGCGCTTATTACAAAGGCAATTGTGCAAAAATATCCAACCTATAATCTCTTAACTGAGGAGTCTGGGTTTATCGATAAGAAAAGTGAATTTACCTGGATTGTAGACTCATTAGATGGAACAAGTAATTTTTCGGTGGGTAATCCTTTTTTTGCTGTTTCTCTTGCGGTCTTGCATAAGAAAGATCTCGTGCTTGGAGTGGTGTATGCACCATTCTTAGATGAATTGTATGTTGCAGAAAAGGGAAAAGGTGCACAATGCAATACGTATCCACTCTCGGTATCTCGCATTGCTGATCTTCGACAGAGTTATGCAGTTGCGTGTGAAGGAGGTGCAACAAGCAATGCACGATTAGCGCAGATGCATGCTCAAATCCATCCACAGCTCAAAGATATGCGTAAATTAGGTTCAGCAGCTCTTGAAGGTGCATTTGTCGCATCGGGAAGAGCAGAGTTTTATGTGACGTTTGCTATTCCTTTCTATGATGTTGCTGCCGCGATTATTCTGGTGGAGGAGGCAGGAGGAAAGATAACTGATTTTGCAGGTAAACCTTGGAAGCCAGAAACATCAGATATTCTTATGTCCAATGGGCTGGTGCATGATCAGGTGTTACAGAACTTAAAGAAAATATAAACTGGAAAAAACATAGAGTGCCTAAAACGTTGAGGTAGAAAAATGGATATCAAAGATTTCAGCAAAGAAAAATCAATTAAGGTGAACTGCAGTTTCTGTGGCAATGAAATAGAATGCCCAGAGAGTATGCTTGAAAAAGCAAACAAGCATATGTGTTATGAATGTTTTATAACCAAAGAGCTATCTGATGAAGAGATAAAAGACGTTCATGTGGATATTCCAAGGGATAAGATGTCAGAGTTTGCTGCTTCTGAATTTGCAGATAACATCGTTGAAGAAACATTTTCTGCATTGTGGTCTGACCGAAAAGAGGAATTAAAAGAAATGTCAAAAAAGGACCTAGCTCAAGAGATGTTTGGTGCCGGGGTTTATTTAGGTGTTAAGGAATTTATCGACAGCATGAAACAGTTAGAAGATCAAGACAACGAAGATAAAGGAAAACAGGAATGAGTCTCAATCAATGATTGCTTGCTTGATATCATCGAAATAGATTATTCGTTCTTGATAATCTGAATCAGACGTATATTGGTAGATGCCTATCCCAATGTATGGCACCAGATCATCATTAAATCCGAGCGGAATGTTTCTTTGTTCAACGACCTTTACGCCATCCTGCCAGACTTCTAATAAGCCATTTCCAAAGGGATCCCACCTAATGTGGAACTCAAAAGTTATCCATGTATTTTTTGGGGTAGTACCTAGACTAACACTTTTTCTATCCCAATTTTTAAATCCAGGCGGGGTATATTTCCTTGCATCATAAATCCAGGTTATCAACAATTCATCGTTTTTATTCTCGAGGGTAAGTGGCGGGTTTCTTGGGTATTCACAACTCGGATAACCACAGCCCTCATCGGGAACATCATGCCACTGGATGATAATTTCTGGTTCACTGTCTTTTTCCATACCTTCTGAAGGGAAGTATACGCTAAAGCTCCAAAACTCCTGATTTTTTGTCTTATTCCTGAACTCACCAAAAAGCGATGCTTTTTTTTGGGTATTACTATCGCATTCTTTTCCTTCATCTTTTTGCCATACAAATTTCATAACATGGTTTTCTCTATTCATGGGATCAGTAATGACTTCTCCTGCTCTCTCTGTTTGCATCTGAGCAAATCTCCATTTCTTTGCACCTTCACTTCGTTGAGCCCATGAACAACGCGTGTATTCAGCATTCCAGCCATTTTCAAAATCATACTCCCATGAAACAGGATAATCTCTCAATGCGTTAATCTCCGGTTCACTAGCAGAATCAATGGCAGCATTGCCTTTATTGTATCTGGGGAAATCAACATAGTTGGAGATGTATATATCCTTAATAAAAATCAACAAAAGAATGGCGATAATACTGGTGATAATGATGGTAGCTTTTTTCATATTGCTGTTTCACATATTTTATAGAGCACTTTTTAAGATTCCAGCGCCATTGTAGGCGGTGCGACGGTCAAAACCTCATAGATAATCTATCTTCAGTTGAGAACAAAATTCTGTCTTTTATAAAACTTCCTTTGTGTAGATCTGAAAACGGGTAATCTTTCTTCTCTTGAAAAATCTTTACTCAATCGATAACATTCGATGAAGTGAGACATCACTTAGATTATGTTAAGTGAAATTGATTTTTTGCCTTTAAGCTGAAACACTTTAGAAATCTTTATTAAAATGCTCGCATTAATCCTAATAATATGGCATATATAGACATACTTGGTTATGTAGCAGGAATACTTGTTGTTATCTCGCTACTGCCACAGGTCATAAAAAGTTGGAAAACCAAATCAACAAAAGATATCTCTTTGTCGAGATATGTCATTTATGTTCTAGGTTTATTCCTTTGGGTAACTTATGCAATTATTATTCAAAACGGACCTGTGGCAGTTATGAATGGAGTTGGATTAGTGCTCGCTGTTTCCATTCTTTATCTAAAACTTAAACATGGATAACGGGTAAAAAATCAACTTGCTCAACTTTGTTTCGCACCCCGCTGCATTTTCCTCCCTTTAGTCGTCGGGTCACTTAACACAGAATCGGATACGTTATTCGGAATTTTAGTCCGATTCACACACGATAGTTACCCCGATCAAGAATTACTCTCTCACCACGATCGTAGGTAACGGTGACTGTTGGATTCAGCATAATACAATCCAAATGTCCCTTTCCGTCCCATGTTGCTCCTGTCTTTTTTGGATATCCTGATCCGAGAGCAATATGTACACCTGGGAATTTCTCATCTATTAATAAATTTCCAATAAAATGTTTCACATTCGTATTTGTTCCTATAGACCATTCACCTATACGATTTCCGTTTTCATCAACATCCATATATTTTCGCACATCCCCTTCAAGACTTTTGTTTGAACATTCTACCTTAACGACTCTGCCGTTCTTAACATCCAAAGTAACTGGATTGTCGTGTAATATTCCATATCTTGCAAGAAGATAATCGCCAACTTCACCATCAATGACAACTTTTCCTTCACACGTTTCAACACAAGTAAAGACTTCTCCTGAAGGTATGTTTCCAAAGGTGCCTGGTTTAATAATGGCATCGCTTGGAATCCATAAATAATGAGGATTAAATTCTGCACGAAAATCTGAACCCGCAGGGGTGACAACCCTCGCAGATCGTGCTCCTTGAAGTGCATCATACACTCGGTGGGTTAAATCAATAACCCTTTGATAATCTTCACCAAAGCCTACTCGTAGAACCTCTTCAGTAACATCTGGCATGTGGCCATGTTTGATCCTTTCAGAATCTTGAACTATACGGATCATGGGGATTCGAAAAGAAGCCAATTCTCCTTCCTTTCCTGTTGCTGCATATACTGAGATGTCTGACTGTCTCATTGCATCAGCAATAGGAGATGGAAATGCTAGAGGACTTGACCCATCTCTTGGTCTTGCACCAAAATCTTCCATAACAAAATAATGTGGTCTTCCTCCCAACGAAGAAGTTGTCTCTCTTAATGATGCACCAATCTTTTCAGTCTCTCTATCGGTTATGACGGTTACCGTATCTTCAGATTGAAGACCCAAGCAATGAAGTAATGCTTGTTCAATGAACTGTCTCATAACTCTGAAGTAAGTACCTAATTTATAAATATTTACCTTTTTGTACAGAAAATAGTGAAAAAGAAAAAAATTATTTTCCCCTGAACCTTCCTTCGATTGCTATGTCGTGCAATGGCCTTCGGTCATTTGGCTGTTCAATTTCCTGTAGTTGTGAAGGTAAATTTTCTTTTTTGCCTCTTTTACCAATTGCAATCATGGCACAGACATCATAGTTGTCTGGTACACCGAGAATCTTTTTTGCTTTGTCATAATCAAAGCCTTCCATGCCATGCACGACAAGTCCTCTTTGAGCGCCTTCTAAGGCAAGATTTTCCCATGCTGCTCCTGCATCAAAGACATGGGTTCGTGAGGGCTTTTCATTATGCTCAAAATTCTTTCGTGAAATGACAACAACAAGGAGTGCAGCATTTTTTGCCCATCCTTTATTTCCCTCAACAAGTAAGTCAAGAAAAGTATTCCATTCTTTACTGTTTCGTTTTGCATAGAGAAATCTCCATTGCTGTGAGTTGTACGACGAGGGTGCCCATCGCGCTGCTTCAAAGAGCGGCATGAATTCATCTTCTATTAATGCTTCGCCGGTCATTGATCGTGGTGACCACCGGTTAAGAAAGAGATGATCAATATCGTAATTTGCTTTTCTTCGTTCCTGAACTTCTTTCGTTACTGTCTTTTCCATGGTAACACCTCATCCGTTTATAACCGTTAGAAAAATCTGTTTTTGTAAACCTAACATTATATGACGTTATGCAAGTATTTAAGCATTTACTTACTATTTAGATAGTAAGTTACAGCGAAGTAATCATCAACCTTTATAAAGTGGAATGCATTTTCTTATCTTCTTGAGGGGGTAGTATGCAGTATTTAGAGATACACAGAAGGCATATTCCTGATGATGTTGCTCGCTTTACCGTAATGAAGGAGCAGTTAGATGAACCTCGAGCTTTACCTCGGGGAGTGAACCGTTATAGTGACCTTATTCCTGAGAAACCTTATGCGGTTACCCTTCTTGATGCTTCTTCAGGCGTTCGTTTACCGGATAGATATACGCATAGCATGATAGCTGATAATTCTTTATTCAGGGAATTTGTGGAAGCCAACAATATGCTTGTTCGAGTAGCTCAAGAGTTTCAGGTTAGTGCAGATCAGTTGTACGATTCCTTTTATACCTTAGGAATGCGGTTAAGCCAGCAGATCTCAGAGCGATTAAAAGAAAGAACAGAAGCACGTTACGAATCTGCTGTTGTCTCACTTCAGGATGCACTTCTCGATAGGATTCGTGAAAAACGTGAACTTGCTCATACTACAGACCTTGATAGGCTTGTTTCGGATGAAGGGCTAGCACACGTACCTAGTCCTGACCGAGAACTGATTACTACCATGGTTGCTCAATTGCGCGATATTCCTTTTCCTGAGCCTTCTGCAGTGAGTTTTGACGGAAAAGTTACTTATTTTCGGCATGAGCGATATGCACCTATTGCAGGGGCTTGTATCGAGGTATTGCCAGAACTCCGTGCAGATTTTCTTGCCACAATAAAGTACGGTCCACTTCATGGTATCTCACCAGATCCTTTAGATCGTGAGCACGATAATATCAAAGCCTTTGTCCAGCGTTTATCGGTTGATGCTGCCAGACAGTATCTTGAAGCACTTCGTTCTGAATATGGAAGAGAAAAAGGAGATGTTCTCGATGTTTTTCAGCATCTCAACACACAAGCTACTGGTTGGGAAGGAGATCACCTTGTTCTTCTCTGCGAGACCTTGCAGCGGGCAGATCGTGCAAATCTATTGTATGGTGGAGTAAATATTGCTGTTGCTGCAGTTGGTTTACTTGATCGATATGACCTTGACGGGGCACGACGTATTGTTACTCGAGCATTGAACAGGTTTCGTGGTCGTCGTACTGACCAGAACGCCTTGCGGATTATCGATGATGCTGTACGAGGTTCGGTTCTAATATGAATCCATTAATAATTGTAAATGGAAATTCTGGAACTGGAAAAAGAACAGTAAGCAGATTCTTAGAAGATAGACTTGATAATTACCGAAGATTCAGTCCTGACGACACAAGAAGAAAATTAGGTAGACCTGATTATGATCCAAGAGATACAGGTGAAGTGCTTTTACACATGTATCAAGAAATTTCAGAAACATTACAAGATGAGGGAGGGGTGATAGTCCATTCACATTATAAAAGTAGTGTTGGCAGACAAATCGTATATGATATTGCATTTTGTTATAATGTACCGGTATTGTTAATAGAGTGTATCTGCCCTGAAGAAGTTGCAAAGAGTCGAATTAGAAGTAGATCAAAGAAAGACGAACTTCACAGTCCGCCAACCGATCCTGCTGTTTATGATAGATTGAAGGCAATTTGGGAAGATACTGAGCAAGATTTTGCTAGAAATAGACACGTTTCTTGGATTAGATATGACTCGCACACATCTGATGTAAGAGAGATCTTGGTTAGAACCGGACTAATAGAGTTTTCGTCTCAAATAATTGAATTACTTCAGTACGTTAGATCCTAAACCCAATAAACTAAATAGGCCGTTTTCTCGATTGAATGTGAGTATTCCATCCAGTCTTTGACTGGTGGTTTGGAAGCAGTAACTGCATCCAGAATACTCTCATTCTTAGAAACCCGACCGAGCGACCGAAGGGAGCGAGCAATCCCCCCATCTGTGATGAGGGGTGTCGGGTTTCTCTTGAATATAACATTTTTCTTGACAGAGTCCATTACATAACTTCTGATAAGGCTTAGGTGAAGAAAGATAAAAGAAGCCCCCGACGAGAGTTGCACTCGCGACCTGCAGCTCTCTTGTTCCTTATCGTCTGGCCTTGAGCTTAGGCAAGCCAAAAGCTCGATGAGACCTGATAAGGTTTACGAGGCTGCCGCAATAGCTACTATGCTACGGGGGCATATTGATGAAGAGAAATAAGGGATTATTTTAAAGGTTTGCCATCTGTTGAATGACTTAACACCATTTATAATTTATATATGTGTACACATACACGGCTGTGATGGCAACAAAAACTAACCTTATGGATTTTGCAGGAATCTGGAAGGACTCATCTGCTGAAGAAATAAAGACTTTGAAAAAATCTGTCAACCGATTACGTAAAGGATATCACTTGTACGAAATCACTGCAGAACCATTTTGAAAGAATTCCCTCACTTACGGTTATCGTGTACTAACTGCTCTGCAGCATGGCTTCTTTGTTGTTTTTAAATTGTTGCTGGCAGGAAGAGCATACACCTTGGAGTTTACCTTTCTTATCTTTAATGTAGGTACCGACAATCTTCTTCAAGAAGGTTTCTTCAATGGTTGCTTTACAGATGCTGCATTTCATTGTCGTGAAGAATACGGCTTTCTTTATATTTTTTATGAACATTCACGTGGTTTAATGTAGTTTAGCGAGCGTTGCTTCAAGCGTAGCTTTCTGTGTCTGGAGATCACGGAGAAAAGCAATCTCTTCATACATAAAACGCTTGATAGCATCATCTAACACTATTGCGAGCTCTTTCACTCCTTGGAGGAATTCTCGTATAGCTTTGATTCTTGGGGGGTTACCAGACGTATCGGCATAGTTCACCAGTATAGGGGTCGCATGAGTACCTACAAAGACGATAAATGTGAGAATCTTGTGTAAATCGGAATCTTCTTTATGGATAGGATGTGCTCTCTGTTTGTTTAGCTCTCGTGCAGCAATCATAGCTTCGTCTGCAATGTTATAAAGCCTGACATGATCGATACCACTTAAATCGATAAAAGTATGGCGTAAATCAGGTACATTCATCTTTGCACGAAGAACAGCCATTCTCCTCTCAATTTCAGACATTTCCGATCCGCTAAGAACGACTTCAATCTTGATTTTTTCTCCAAACGAAAATAAGCCCATGTATTCTTTCTTTGATCTGATCTATTTAAATGTTTCGCACGTCAGTTTTCTCTCTTTAAACTCAATAGGAAGTTGACGGTTTATTGAACAGATATGTTTCATTTCAGACAGAATCGTCATATTTATAAATATTGAATATTTTGTGGTAACTATGACAACCATCACCAAGCAGACCGAGCAGTACATTAAAACCCATCTTGCCATCAAAGATTGCTTAAAGAAAGGACTCATTAATTATTCTGCATTGTCTCGTCAGATCAGTAAAGAACTTCAGTTGCAGCGTAGTCATGATGCTATTCTTATTGCAGCACGCCGCTTTCGTGAAAAACTTCAACAAGAAACTCAGCATGAAGAAAAGATCATTTCACTATTTCAACGAAGTCAGCTTGAGATTAAGAACAGAATAACAACGCTTATTCTTGAAAAGACAGTTTACCCTGACAGCCTTATTGATGTCGAGAAGGAGATTAAAAAAAAGCGTGATATCTTTTTTGTCTTAGAAGGAACAAAAACGATTACTATCATTACCCATGATCAGTATGCGGATTTGTTGAAGAAACGTTTTTCCTCCTCACTAAAGGATGCTGAGACCGGGCTTTCGATGATTATTGTCGTAAGCCCAGGTATTGAGAAGGTACCAGGGGCTATTGCTTATGTCACCGGACTTTTCTTTGAGCATGGCGTTAATATCAAGGAATTCATGAGTTGTTGGGATGATACGATTTTTGTCATTAAAACCGTTGACGTTCCCAAGGTAGTGACATTTTTACAGTTCTGATCACAACAATATTTATAAATTATCTCGTTATCCACCTTTGAGAAACAACGAAACAAAGGAGGGGAATGATATGGGATTAAAAACAATAACACCACGAGACGTTCTTGTTCCAAGCGATGTGCCTCAGGCAATGCATGATGAGTATGTGAAGAATTTTATGAAGATGACCAACAACACTGGCCGTCTGATGCTCTTTGCAGGCGATCAAAAGATCGAGCATCTGAATGACGATTTCTATGGCTCTGAGAAAGAAGCTATAGCTGTTGATGACCATATCCCAGAGCATTTGTTTCGTATTGCAAATCAAGCACGAATTGGTGTTTTTGCTGCTCAGTTTGGGCTCATCGCACGCTATGGTTCGTCATATTCCCGCATTCCTTACCTTGTAAAAATAAACTCAAAATCTCACCTGGTAAAGACTGCTCAACAAGACCCTTTCTCAGGGCAGTTGGTGACCATTGATCAAGTGATGGCATTGAAAAAAAATGCTCATTTGAATATAGTGGCTGTTGGTTATACTATTTATCTTGGCTCTGAATTTGAACCGCAGATGCTGAAAGAAGCGCAACAAGTAGCAATAGAAGCTCATAACCATGGCTTACTTGTTGTTTTCTGGGTGTATCCACGAGGAAAAGCCGTTCCCGATGAAAAAGATCCTCACTTAATTGCAGGTGCAACCGGAGCTGCATGTTGTCTTGGTGCTGATTTTGTCAAAGTCAACTATCCCAAAAAAGAAGGTAAGCTTTCTGAAGAAATATTCAAGGAAGCAGTCTTGGCTGCAGGAAGATGTAAGGTTGTTTGTGCAGGCGGTTCAAGCACTGATGTCAGGAAATTCTTAGACCAATTATGGAAGCAGATCAATATCAGCGGTGCAAGTGGTAATGCTACGGGAAGAAACGTCCATCAGAAGCCATTGGATGAAGCTGTTCGCATGTGCAATGCCATCTCTGCCATAACCTTAGATGGGAAAGATGTTGAAACGGCAATGAAGATTTATCAAGGAAAATAAAACATTGAAAACTTTGATAAACTTCGTTTATTCAAAGTTTTCTTCTAGGTACGGTATCAATAGGCATATGCAACGATTTTATCTATTGAAAGTGGTTTTTCCATAAACTGCTGATACGTACGGCCCGTTCAAAAATTGTTGGCCGTCAATCTGGCTCTGAAGAAGTACTCCTTTCGGTTTTTTGTTAAAGAGTAATCTTGCCGATTCAGCAAGACTTGCAGCTGTTGTTGATTGAATTGCCCTCAATTGCCTTGACCCAATCTGAGAAGGTTCAATAACATATGCTCTCTCTACGGTTCTTAATTGGCCATTACCGTTTTGTGTTGGTTCACTACCTGTAACCGATGCATAGATCACCACAAAATCTTCTTCAACTGAAGGAACGTATTGTTCCATTAACGGTTGTAATTTCTGTGCTTTATGGTCATTACTATCTTGAGAGATTTGTTGTAACAAACCATCGATCCATGTATAATGACCTTCATGTCGTAATGTTTTATAATCCAGTCTATTTACCCGTCCTGCTAAATGGTCAGGAAGATCAGCAGCCCCTCCTGAGGTGAGGTCTTCTTCATATCTCCTTCCGTTAATAACGGCAAAACCTCGTTCAGATAAGGAATCTACCGTTGTCTTCTTCCCATCCCTTATGACAATAGCCGGTTCTATATATTCTGTTGCAACTCCAATGGGGCTCCAGGTAAATGCATAATATGAAGGAGGACCTGCATGTTGCGATAAGGCTCCAACTTTCATTGCAACATAATCAATTTTAGCCTCGCTTCCATATCTTTCAGTGAACTCTCTGAGAAGGCGCATTGCTAAGACATTAATAAATCCGGGTGCAAGCCCTGTTTGTAGGATAAGGCCACTTTCGGTTCCGTCAGCCATGCTGATTATTCTGTTTGTTTCATCAACATACTCGGTCAGGTTTGCATAGCTTAATCCGTGGCGTAATGCCAATTCAGCCATTCTTGGTGCTTCACTTCCTGGGAGACAATCAAGGAGCAGATGAGAATCTTTTACAACTCTTTCTAGGCCATCACTTGTTCCATGTTTTGGCAACTCAAAAGGTTCAACATCCCCTTTTTTTGATGAGCCATCGGCAATAAACATGGCAGCGTTTCTTGCAGTAGCAACATCCATATCACCTATGTAGATCGTTGCGGGAGCTACATCTCCAATCTCTCTCAGAATCAACCCTACTGCAGAACCAATACCGCCAGCACCGGCTATTACTATCTTTGGATTTGGAAAACCGTTCATATTTTTGTCCATATTCCCCCTCCACTTTATTTGAAAAGAGTAAACTCTCGAGAATCACATCGAATTTTTAAAACTTGTGTATCCTTTTTTGAACGAAATAACAAACAAAAGCAAGATTTATAAATAATAACGGAACAAATGTTCTGAAAATGAATGGAAATCTAGATAAGAAAGATGAATTAATTCTTGAAGCCATAAAACATAATGCAAGAGCTTCGACAAGAGATCTATCCAAAATTATCGGACTTCCGATTACTACAATCCATACTCGGCTAAAGAGGCTTGAAAAAGAAAAAATTATTACAGAATATACAACAAAAATTGATCATACAAAAACAGGTAGACCTATCCTAACTTATATATTCCTTACTGTTGACTCTTCTAATTTTAAGACATTAAACCAGCCACAGCTCAAACAAAAGATACTTAAACTGATACACGCTGAGGAGGTTTATATGATCACCGGACATTTTGATATTCTCATTAAAATCTACATTAAGGATACAAAGGATCTAAGTTATATCATTGAAACATTGAGAAGGCTTGAAGGTGTGCATAGTACCCAGACGATGGTAGTGCTTGAGTAATTACAAAAATTAAAACAAAGTGAAGGTCATTTTTTCTTTCCACTCAGATATTCTTCTGCTAAGCGAACAGCACCCTTGCTGCCAACATAGATAGGTGTTCGGTCTGCAATTGATTGTGGTTTCTTCGTGAGGATACTTTGTTTTCCGTCGCTACATGCTCCTCCTGCTTGGGTAATGATAAATGATAATGGATTGCATTCAAACAGAAGCCTGAGTTTCCCGTTTTCACTTCCCTTTACTTGGGGATACATGAAGATACCGCCTTTATGCAGAATTTGGTTAATGTCAGGAACCATCCCTCCACTGTAGCGTAGTTTGTAACCTTGTTCCTCTAATGCTTTAACATAGGCAGCATGAGCAGGCAGGTACTCTTTTACTAATCCTCCTGGCGCATAGATCTTTCCTTCAGGAATCGTCATGTTTTCTTTGCGTAAGACAAACTCATTTTTTGGTGTTAAGACAAACTCGTGAACCCCATTTTTAACCGTGTATACTAACGTTGTTAAAGGACCATAGACAACATAGAACGCAGCATCTAACAGCTCACCCTTTTCAAGGACATCTCCTTCTTCAAAGATGCCAACAATAGTTCCTAACGAAAGATTGACATCGATAAGACTGGAACCATCTAAAGGATCAAGAGTAACTCCAAATTCTCCTTCTGCCTTCACCATCTCAATAATTTCAGACTGTTCTTCTGAGGCAATAGTTTTTACTAAGCGCAAATCATGCAATCCCTTCACGAGAAAATCATCTGCCCATTTGTCAAGGGCCGTTTGTTCATCGCCATGGATATTAGTTGTTTTTTCCTTTTCCTGTTGATGGATTATAGCTTGGGAAATTGACTTGGTCATATCGGCAATAGAACACATGACGGTAACAAGGTGGGGATGTGCACCGCTTTTGAGTAGATGATCTTTGAGTTTCATACGTAACCTCCGTATGGTTGAAAACTATTGTCCCCTAATTATGAGAGCGAAACGTTACACACTATATAAAGTTTTTTATCCCTCAAGCTCAAGTTAGCAGCTTCAAAGTCCTCTCTGTTGTGTATGATCGCCGACATTCCCCGTAAGGGACATCCCCCTTGTCGGTTGGATTCAATAATGTGATGGGACTTTGACTTGAGCTGCTAACCCTTTTTTTGGATGAAGCCGTGCTCATCCAAACCTTTATATACGAGTTTTCTCTCCAATAGCTATGCAATTTCCTCAAAAAG
Source organism: Candidatus Woesearchaeota archaeon (assembly GCA_016187565.1). Classification (NCBI taxonomy): domain Archaea; kingdom Nanobdellati; phylum Candidatus Woesearchaeota; species Candidatus Woesearchaeota archaeon. The sequence continues at coordinate 9,256 of JACPJR010000011.1, read as the reverse complement.
CAGTTATTCTTGCAGGTGGTAAGGGAACACGATTGCGGCCGTTAACAAACACCCTTCCAAAAGCATTGTTACCTGTCCACGGTAAAACCTTGACTGAGCATCTCTTTGATTTATTTTTAAAATATGATATCACTGAAATTATTCTTTCAGTTGGCTACCTTAAAGAAAAGATCATGGATTACTTTGGCGATGGAAAAGGATTTGGTGTCCACATCACCTATATTGAAGAGAAAGAGCCATTAGGAACAGCAGGTCCTCTGCTTCTCGCAAAAGACTACCTTCGTGAAACGTTTATTGCCTGTAATGGTGACGAACTCAAGGATATTGACATCGCTGAGATGACAAAGCTCCATCAGAAAAACAACGCACTTGCCACGCTTGCCTTAACTACAGTACAGGATCCACAACATTATGGTGTTGCAAAACTACACAGTAATCGTATTCTTATGTTTGTTGAAAAACCTGCTCCAGGAACAGAGCCATCAAAGCTTATTAATTCGGGATTTTATATGATGGAACCAGCAGTTCTCAACTATATCCCTCAAGGATTTGCTATGCTCGAGACCAATGTTTTTCCTCAACTCGCTACTGAAGGAAAGCTCTTTGGCTATCCTTTTCAAGGACAATGGTTTGATACAGGTACCATGGAACGTTATGATGTGGCAAAAAAGAACTGGAGGGATATCAACAAATGACGAGTCCACATATCTTCAAAGCATACGACATCAGAGGAGTTTATCCGACTGAGCTTAATGAGGAAACCGCTTTTCTTTTAGGAAGAGCATTTGTTACCCTCATGCAAAAAGAGCAGAAAAGAAAAAAACTGTTGTTAGCGGTCGGAAGAGATATGCGATTATCATCTCCGGTACTTGCTACAAATCTTATCCGAGGAATGACAACGCAAGGTGCCGATGTTCTCGACCTCGGTTTAGTATCAACACCAACTTTTTATTTTGCTGTTGTGCATTATCAAACTGATGGTGGCGTTGTTGTTTCAGCTTCTCATAATCCGAAAGAATATAACGGTTTTAAACTGGTTCGGCATCATGCAATCCCGATAAGCGGAGAAACGGGTATACGGGAGCTTCAATCCCTCATAGAAAAAAACGTTTTTCCGAAAAAAGAAACACAGGGAAAAGTTACCTTACCGAAGGATGTGTTGAAGGAACATGTTGTTCATGATCTCCGGTTTGTATCTTTTTCGGAAGTGACATCACCGATCAAGCCCTTTACTATCGTTGCCGATGCAGCCAATAGCATGGGTGCTTTGTATCTTGAGGAACTCTTTCATTATCTACCCTGCCGTTTGATTAAAGTTAATTTTACCCTCGATGGGACTTTTCCTGCGCACCAGCCAGATCCGCTTCAGGAAAAAAATCTTGAACAACTCAAGCAAAAAATTCTCGAAGTAAAGGCAGACCTTGGTATTGCGCCTGATGGTGATGGAGACAGAGTATTTTTTGTTGACAATAAAGGCCAGACTGTGCCACAACCAATTCTGCGAGGATTATTGGCCCAAATCTTTTTACAAGAACATCCACGAGCTAAGATATGTTATGATATTCGGCCGGGAAAGATTACCAAAGATATGATTCTTGAAGCAGGAGGAAAGCCAATCCTTACCCGTGTCGGTCATTCCTTAATTAAAGAAGTCATGCGCAAAGAAAAAGCTATCTTTGCTGGCGAATCCTCAGGCCATTATTTCTTACACGTCGATGATGCCTATTATGAAGTCCCTATGATCATTATTCTTAAAATCCTTCAGTGGTTGTCAGCAAAAAATAAATCATTTGCAACACTCATGCAGCCTTATAAAAAGTATGTTCATTCCGGTGAGATTAATGTGGTGGTGAAGAATAAGGAGCAAATCATGCAAAACCTTGCACAACACTATAAGGATGCACAGGAGATCTCATGGTTGGATGGCGTTACGATTACCTATGATACCTTCTGGTTTAATGTCCGCCAGAGTAATACTGAACCACTATTACGATTGAATCTTGAAGCAGTTTCAGCATCACTTATGAAGAAAAAGCGTGATGAAGTTCTTAGCTTTATGAAGGAGTAAACCCTTAGTATAGTTGTCTCGTAATCTTGAGGATTGCTTTATAGTTTTTGACGGTGTTTACTGCGATTACCGTTCTTGTTTCCCGCGTTGGTTCGTTACCATAAATATCAGTTACTATGCCACCAGCTTCTCGTACCAAGACAAGACCTGCTGCTAAGTCATGTATGTAGAGTCCGTCAGAGATATTTGCTACAGCAATACCATTGGCAACATCTACGAGTTGGAGGACATTGCTGCCAAGCATACGGATGCGTGGACTAATCCTGGCAAAGGCCTCAAGAAAGGCAACTTTTCGTTTGATTCTTTCTTTTCCCCGAAAGGTGCCATTGAGCATGACAATACCCTCCTGAAAGCTTGCATTGCTCACCTTGAGTCGTTTTCCATTACAAAACGCTCCCCTGCCCTTTTCAGCATAACAGAGTTCATTGGTAAAGGGATTGTAAATAACGCCCATGATAAAGACGTTATGCTTTTCAACACCAATCGAAACGACAACAGTCCTATATTTGTTTTTAAAGTTACTTGTTCCATCCAAAGGATCAATATGCCAAATGATATTCTCCGTATTGCCTTTATTCTCTGATCCCTCTTTGAATCCAAATTCCTCGCCCATGATTGCATGGGTAGGATAATGACTCAAAATAATTTTTCTGATGTTCTCCTCACATTCCTTATCAACGATGCTGACAAAGGAATGATCTTTTTTCCTCTCGAAGCGGATATCCTGTTGAAAAGAGTTGAGAATAATCTTCCCTGCAACTCGTGCGGCCTTTTCTGCGGTTTGTCTCATTTCTTTTATAAACGTCATCGTATTATAGACTCTTGTATAATTTTCAATAATTCACCCGTACTATAAACGTTAACTTTATCTTGTTCTTTAAGTCTTTTATCGTTTGACCAAAGGCTACATCTCATTTTTAAGGCAAGGGCAATGTACTCTGTATCCTTTGGGTCGGGAGTTATTTTTTTTGCTTCAGGAATTAATTTTTTAAACTCCTTCTTTGGAATAAGTTCAATTCTTGAACTGATTAAAGATAAAAATAATTCGAAATCGGATTGAGATAGCCCTGACTTTTTTAGAATCTCATTTTTATATTTTTCAAATTCTTCCATTAAGAATTCAGGAGCAAATAACGCCATTCTCTCGCTAAACATTAAATCATAAGTTGCTCCTTCTGTAGCTACAAGTGCAGACATTAAAATGTTGGCATCAATAACAAATTCCATCTTATTGATTATATCTCTGGTGCAAAGATTTGTTTATTTTTCTACCTAGTTCCAAAGCATCTTTCTCTGTTAATGTTGACTTCGCAGATATAGATTTGAGTATCTTTAATTGAGACAATTTCATTTTGATTGCAGCTCTTGCTACTTCGGACCAATTTATTTCTCTTTCTTCATCCATTTCCTGTTTTAAATCTTCTGGAACTGATAACGTTATCGTTGGCATATTGACCTACCTCAATATTCATTATATTCAATACTGTGTAACCATTTAATATATTTAAATCTTTGTCTTCATTGTTTCATGGATTCTTCATCAATATATTCACTCTCTATCACTGAGGAAATAGCTTTGGCTTTTTTCTCTCCAATAAGTTCAACCTCTTTGAGTTCTTCTTCCCTTGCGTTCATCACTCTCTTGACTGACTTGAATCTTTTAAGGAGAGGTTTCGCTAAGCTTGGTCCTATGCCAGGAAGTGAGGAGATGATATACTCCTGTTGTTCTTTTAAGGTTAAGGGTTTTTTCGTTGCGTGATAACTAAAATCTCTCCCAAGCTCGTCCTGCTCTCGTTTGGCGATCAACGATAAAATCAACGCAGTCTCATGAAAGTTTTTGGTATAAAGTAAAGGGATACCATAATCTACTGCAATGGTTGCTAACATTCCGCGTATAGCATTAGGATGTACTTTTCTCACACAGTAAATATCTTCTGTTCCCTCGACAAGAACCAAGGGACGTTCAAAATTACGCTTCAATTCTTTGAGCTGTTGCAGCAACCTTCCATCAATGAGCGAGCTTACAAAATCTTCTACAGTTTTTACTTCCACAGCAACCCGACTGGATAAGAGGTAATCTGCAGAAGGTAAGGTTTCAAGTTTGAGGGTAATGCCAATATCGATCATCTCTTTTAATACACCAGAACCTTTCTCACGGTAATCCGCATAAATCTTTACTTGTTCACCACGATCGAGGAATTTTGCCAAGCTTACTTCCTTTGGTTCCTCTACTTCTCTTTTTCCCAGTGCTTTGTGGATGTTTTTTCTTAATGTTCCTAAAATACGATACATTCGCTTCTCTTTATGATGAGAAGCCCATTTGTAGCCGACATCCCTGGTTTCCTTAGTGATGAGAACAGTTACTTTTCCTTTTTCCTGTCTTCCAGTTCTTCCTCGACGTTGTACGGTTCGTATCGCACTTGGAATGGGCTCGTAAAAGATAACATTATCGACTGCAGGGATATCAAGGCCTTCTTCAGCAACACTTGTTGCAATGAGCGCAGAAAACATTCCCTGTTTGAACTCGTCTAATAACTGGATTTGCTGTTTCTGTGTTAATCCAGTTTCACCTTTTTTCATCTGCCCAACAAAAATTCGTGAGGAAATTCCTTTCTCATCAAGGCATTGTTTTATTTTGACTGCAGAATCCCTAAATTGGGTGAAGATCAAGATCTTTTGTTCTTTTTCTCTTTGGATTTCTTCTTCCACTAAAGTAACGAGTTTCCCCATTTTTGGATGTTCGATATTTCTTTCAACCAAGCTTGCTGTTTTAATGCATGCAGATCGAAAATTTAGATCCTTCACTAAATTCTGGACTGCTTTTACTTTTGTCGTTCGTGCTTCTGCTTGGAGTTTGGATAGATACTTCTGTAATGGACTTATCCCCTGTGTTTCGAGCAATTCTGTGGCATGTTCTACTTTCAAAGCCTCAGCTATTAGTGAAATGGCTTTGAGCATATCATAGTCTCTGTTTCCAGAAGCAATCTGACCGTGTAATTCTGCCTGAATTGCTAGTAATCCTTTTTTTGTTAAACCTTCTGTTTGTGTATTCATAAGATATCCTTTGTTTACCACTTCTTTTATTTTTGATTGATAACAGTCAGTCAGATATTTCTTTATTATTTTGAATTCTTCAGGAAACTCAACCTCTACCCACATCACCTGGATGTCTTGTACATAGGGCTTTACATCAGGATCTTCGTCTGTTCTCACTTCAATGTCTTCAATGTAAAGGTTTTTGCATACCTCAGCAATTGTTTCCAAGTCACTTCCTGGTGAAGCAGTCAAGGCCAAAATACGTTCATATTTTGCCTGTTTGTGATATTGTTTAGCTATAAACACATACGAATAGTCGCCAACCGCACGATGTGCTTCATCAAATCCGAGCAAACTGACATCAGCTAAATTCATTCTTCCCCCAATAATGTCGTTTTCAAGCCCTTGGGGCGTACTGAAAATAATAGTGGATTTTTTCCAGAGTTCTTCTCGTTTCTCAGGACTGACCATACCGGTAAAAACAGCGATTTTTTCTGGTTCAATCTCAAAATACTTGAAGAATACCTCCTTGTATTGATCAATTAATGGTCGTGTTGGACCAAGCATGAGAATCTTTGACTGTGGATATTGCCGTAAGCGATGGGCAGCCAGCATCAAGAATATATTTGTTTTTCCTAATCCTGTGGGAAGGACTACTAAGGTGTTATGGTTTACTGCGGTTGCAAGAATGGTCTGTTGATACAGCCTTGGCTCAAAATTTTTGATCATTTCCTTAAGGAGAAGAATAGTATAAGAGTTTAAATAGGTTTGGTTAGGCCTCTTTTGCTGATATCTCATTTTCTCAGTAAAATATTTAAAGAAGGGTTCATTTAGTATGCATATGGAAACAGTTACTATCCCCCGACAAGAATACGAAGAGCTTAAAAAGAAGGCTGAATTAGACGATGATCTCTTACTTTCTTTAGTTAGAGGATTAGAGGATATACGAACAGGGCGGATTAAACTCTGGAAGAAAGGGGCAACCCTTTAACCCTTTTTTTTATCTCCTCTTTGTAAAAAGGAATTAAATCTTTGATGTGATCAATTGCCAGTTGTTGTCCTTTTTTGTCACTAAGTGTTATCACAAATACAACAACATAGTCCTCATAAATGAGATAATAAATTCTATACTTTTTTGCCTTTTTTTCTCGAAAAAATCTATATCCCAGAGGTTTTCCAACGTAGGGGTTTATTTCTAGTTGGGTGATCTCTTTTTCGATTTGTTGTTGAATTATTTTGTCAAGTTTACTGAATCTTTTATCAAATTCATCAGTTGTGAAGATTGTATACATGCCTACTGGGGATAATTTCTGATATATACATTAAGTAGTTATATTATATAATCTGCTTCATTCTTGTTTATTACGAAAGATTTCTTGAATCCAGCCACAGACGGTTTCGGTCATTAATACTCATGCCCGGGGCAGAGAATTTCGTAGGGATACTGGTTTATTTTTTCTAATGTTTTTGGCATTTCTTCTGGTACCGATGTTGGTAGATCTGTTCTTCCGATCATTCCTTTTCGAAAAAGCGTATCGCCAGAAAAAAGAGCTTTTTGTTGTGCATACCAGAGACAAACACTTCCTTTGGTATGGCCTGGAGTATAGATTACTTCGAGTCCAGCAACTTTAAATTGATTTGTTAACGCGTGTACCCTTCCAATGACGCGTGCAAAACGCTCTGCTTCATCAAGATTAGCCACTGCTTTATGGGGGGCACGCGTAAAGTCCTTAATCTCTTCTTCAGAGGCATAAAAACCTGCGTTGGGAAACAGATCAACATTGCCGACATGGTCGTAATGGAAATGAGTTAAAATCACTTTCTTAACCCGTTCTGGACTGACTACCTTTCTCAAGGCTTGTTCAACCTCTTTCCGTTTTGTTGCTATGCCTGTATCAATAATTATTGGTTCTACGGTTGCAAGAAAATAACAGCAACTTCCTTCATTGACCTGCCAGATTTTGTCAGTAATTTTTTTAAGCATCGCGTATCAACTCAATGTTTTCCTTCGCTATTACCAATAACTTTGAATATAATCTTTCTTATGGAGATAATAGCTCAGAACACCGCCAACAATAAACAGAAAGAAAAGCCATTTTCTGCTTGCATAAAAGCTTCCGATCATGAATCCTAGAGCAAAACCAATGATCATGATGATAAACGTTACTTGTTCTTTCTTTCTTCGTTTATACATCACTCTTCCACAGATCATTCCGGTAAGGAATACAATAAGCATTTCCATGACCGCACTGCGGGCAAAGGCAGCGATAAAAAAACCTAAAACAAGAAGCCAAAATGCCAAAATTTCTGGCCAATCTTCCCATACTGATAATGCTTTTTTTTGATGAATCAGGGGGATCATGCTAGCTAGCCTCGACTTTGGTGTAGAATACCCACCAGACAATGCCAGCAATAACCAGAGCTCCAATTAATGAAAACACGCCAAGGACATAGAGGATGACGTAACCAGCAGCCGCAGCGAATCCGAATATATAGGTAAGTCGTGACCCCATAAATGCAAAGAATCCATCTAACGGTGGAATCGGAATGAGACTATAAGCAGCATACGCAAAATTAATGAGAATAAAGAGATCTACTAAGGGAAATTGTCCCTGTTCTATACCGGCCATATTCATGATCTGCTTGACAAGCATGGCAGCGACGATATTATAAATCGGGCCAAAAAGCGCGGTAACTCCAGTCCAATGGGTGCTCAATCCATAACGGAACCCACCTAATCTTTGGTAAGTCATGTGGTGAAGCACTAACCCACCAGGAATCAGAATCCAGAATTTTCCTCTCGTGATAAACGTTACGATCAATCCAATGATCAGCCCTGTCGGCCACAAATTAAAATCTGATCGATACCCGGAACCTAATGCAAACATACGGTGACCGGTCTCATGAATAAGAATAACAAGGGCAACAACGACAGCAGTTAGTAGGAAATTAACAAGCCAATGGCCCAGTTGGAATGACTCACTCCCGTCGTCAAATCCAATCATAAATGCAAATGCTACAACAACAATAAGATGATCTTTTAACTCTTTTTTGGTAAACGGATAATACTGCTTCAGCCGTGCAATATATTCTCCCATAACCTGTTTTTAGACGGATTTGATATTTAAGCCTTTCTAAATCTTTCGCCCGCCCGCTTACTTTGGATTTTTCGGCTTCACCGAACGTTGCACTAAAACTCGATCCTCGCAAAGCTCGGAGAATAGAACAGGGCCCCCCCGATGTTAAACTCAATAAATTTGAAGTCCTACGAAACAGAAGAGGGCAGTTTTCCTTAATACTTCATCCTTCTCTCATACTCCTTATGGTCAAACCATTCTAAGATTGCAGAAATCAGATCAACTTCATTATCAGCAGTTATAGTATACATTAGCCGCCATCCTTTAGGCAAGTCATATTTCCACAGATTTTTGATCCCCCACTTTTGGATATACTCTTTAGGGATTAATCTTTTTGGAACATGAGCACCGTAAAAAGCGTTTTCTCTCAAATTTTTTATTGCTTGTATTATTGATTTCTTTAGAAAATCATCTTGAGGAAGTTCATTGAAACTTTTTTCCAAATTATCAGAGATAAATACTACCTTTGATGCTTTTATCATACCTTAATCTCCGCTCTCTGCCTAAGCTTTTTTGCTAAATTAGGATTCCAAATATACCCTATCTTTCCTACTCTGTCTACTGCAATTTTGTTAATATCTTGCAAATAATCTAAGATAACCAAATATGTCTGCCACATTACCTTTTTTGGCAACTGCTTCCATAATTCTGTCCTATTGAATTCACCACTGTACTCCTCTATAGTTTTCTCTACCATCAACACAGTGTCTAATGTTGGCGAGCGTACAAATGGATTTTTTAGTAATTGCGTTTGCATATAATCTATGATATATCAATTGATATATAAACCTTTCTATTTTTTAGCGGAAAACTGCCATTTACTTCTTGTCCTAGATTGTCGCTGGTCGCTCCGTAGATTGAATGCCCCTGAAAATTACTTTTCGGAACGAAATCCGACCCCACTTTGTATGGTCGGAGAGCATAACCGGAATTTAACGGTTCGGAACGACCGCTTCGCTATTTTGCCAAGCAAAATTCGTTCCTCTCCCAAATTTTTGATTACTCTCTAAATAGG
>JACPJR010000010.1 GCA_016187565.1 Candidatus Woesearchaeota archaeon | reverse complement strand
CTTTTGTTGACGATAGAATACCTCACAATTTGAATATTAGTTGACAAACTGAAAAACTATGTGAAGGGGTGTCTCATTTATAAAGTTTAAAAATAACCTATATACTGCAGAAGCGACAACTAATTACCGAATTATTCAAAAATATAAAATCATGAGAAAATATATATAAGATGATGTCTTTCATGGATCGATGACGGGTAGTGTAGTAGTAAGGCAGGATGGCCAAGGAACAGCGTTCTTCGTCCCACTTATGAACGAAAATATTGGAAGAGAGACTTTCCTTATTTCTGTTGAGGAAGAATCGCTTAGTGGAGAAAGACTCGGAAGAAACAGCAGTCCAGAAGAAACAACCAGTACTGACCCTCTTCCTTTAGGTTCTGAACCAGCACCAACTCTTGAATGGATTGTTATCCAACCCTCAGAAGCAATGCAAGGACTCACGGAAGGGTTAGAACAGATGGTTACCGTCATGCATGTTGACCAGACCTTGAGAGAATGGAAACACGAGAGTTTAGAAGAAGGGGCGTTACCATCCTACTCTGTAGTAAAACCAAAGCTAAACCCACATACCTTATCAACGCCAGAAGAGATATATGAACTTTCGTTACCATCTTTCACTAGCCAAGAACAAGAGCCATCTTTCTTTTCCAGGAGTAATCCCTATTCCTACCAAAAGAGTAGGCTTACAAATGACTTTCTGAATGAACTACTACATCCTGCAGAAATACGTTATCGAGAAGCATACGATAACAAAGAAGATAACCTGTATCGAATATATGGAACAGATGATCTACTCATTGCAGCTAGTGAAGGAAAACAATTTTCGGTTTACCAAGCAGCATTCAGGGAAATAACATACATACCATTACTACCCTCGCCACCTCTGCTACTCCCACGAGATTTTGTACGAAATTCTTTTGAGCCCACCACAAGGGGAGAAATATATGCTCCGATGAAGGCCTTGGATCAACCAATAACCGTTAAGCCTTTGAGAAGTGACGTCTATAGACAAGATACCCATGATACCTCTAAAAAGCCCACCTCTACTTCTGAGATATACTATCCATACGTTGCTTTCTTGCCCCAGACATACAGCGAAAGAGTCCAACCAAGAGTACCATCATATGACGTATGGAAAGATTCCAGGAAAGGATTTTCTTTTGCTTTCCCGAGAGATACAGGGCATGATCATCCAAGAATCTTTGATCATCCTAACATCTTACCTACCCATGTAGCACGAGGAATTTATCAGGGTAATCAGATAAAAGAGCTAAAAACAATAAGAGCAAGGCAAGAGCCAAGAGTAGCACAAGAGCCTTTTCCAAATACCTATATAAGAGAAGATAACAAGAACACGCATGACCCTCATGAAAGAACAAGTGGCGTTCGAGAAATGTCTATCGTTAGTTCTCGCTATTATGAAAAAGATCCGCAATTAGAAAATCTACGGTTAGAAGATGGAGCACACAAAGCAGTGGCAGCACAACAGGGGATTGACGAGCGAGGAGATAATAGCCCAAGAATTTCCGTGACAGCATTGACAGAACAGTGGCAAACACATCAAGGACTACAAGGATTTATTGAAACAGGAACAAGAGTGGCAGTAGGAAGAATAACAAGCCGCACAGAATATCATGAAAGAGAACAACAAGAAAGAGAAGAACAACCACAAGCAACGGTTACGTATCTTCTGTCACCAGTCTCTCCAATAGCTGTTGATCTGACTATTGATCTTCGTTGTGAAACAAAGACGTATACTCCACCCATCACACCAGCTGTCGCACAAGCCCTCAGTGGGGAAGAGAAAGATATAACACACATGCTCCATGTTCATGAGCCAAGATCTTTCTTCTGGAATGCTCAGAATGGCATCGAGAGTAAAACTGCTTACGAATCAAATAAAACTAGTAACACACCTAATACCAAGCAAGATCTTGAGATTAGCTTGCAAGAGGTCTATCGTGACGGTACTGCTTTACCAGGAATATTAACGCTTGTCGATTCGTACCACATAACTTCAGAGGATGTGCAGACAAACTATCGAGTTATTAAGGTATTTAATACAACAAAGGGAAGAGCAGAAAAGATAACTGTTGCTGGAGATACATTACTCGCTGTTATTGACAAGATCTTCACCGAAGCTGGCATTGAACCGAGATATGAGCTCCAAAGTTACCTTGATACCGCTACTCACCAAGAACGGGAAGGTCTTATTCTTACTGACGTTGGACCATTTGCACAGCAAGCCCTTTATCGATTGGGAAAGGCATTTGCAAATAAAGCAGGACTCTTTCTTGCTTTTGTCAATGGCGAAGAACCCGAAACAAAGCCAGGAGAACAAACAGCAATTGATGAGCAACGGGTAAAGCCAGGAGATACCATCACTTTAGCAGCAGTTGCTCAAGGAGTCTACCAAGGGGATTATGGAAAGAGACCGTCGCAATGCATGCTTGATTAAGACAGGCGCGCTCAAGTCAAAGAGTTTTTGAGTTGCGGCTATTAATAGAATGGGCGGGCTTTAAACTATTATTCCTGATTCCTTTAGTTTATCTTTTAATTGATTAACATTTTGAAAAAGAATAGTTCTCATTCCAAGTTTTTTTGCAGGTTTTATGTTCCTGTCCCTATCATCAATGTAAATTACATCGTTTGGATTTAGATTAAATTTTTTTAAGAATTTCTGATATATTTCTTTATCAGGTTTCCATGCATGTGCTTCAAATGAAAACAATCCAAAATCAAATAATGATACAAAATTGTATTTTTTATTCAAAAATTCTGTTCTGTCTTTTGGACTGTTTGATAGAAATGCAGTTTTAACTTTTTTATTTTTAAGACGATTTAACAATTGAACTGATTCGTCATGAGGATGATAAGATTCGAAGAATATTTTTTTGATTGCTTCAATATCGCCAACTTTCAGATAATCTTTTGTCTTCTTCCAGAATTCATCTGTTTCAACTAATCCGATTCTATACTCCCGGGCAAAAGACCCATTTAAGACAAACTCAACAGTTTCAGGATTTAACTCAAATCCGTCACTAATCCTTTTTACAGCTATTTTTAACCCATCATTAAAAAATACACCGCTTAAATCAAAAACCAATATCATATGAACCAATAGATTGCTATCATTAATAAAGTTTATTAAAGCCCGCCCTTAATGTAACTATTAGACTTTGTCCTTTAAGACGCCGCAACTCAAAAGATCAACAGCGAGCGAATGAAAAACGTTCAAGTTCCTTCTCAATTGCCTGAGCATTTTCAAAACGCTGCTCATCTGTTTTGAAAATTCTGGTATGATGATAGCTTCTGCCATTCTTAACAGCGAACTTATGTTTCTTGTGGAGGAGTTCATGATACATGATGTAATCAAGAACCTCTTGGCGGACATTTTGTAAAAGACTACTCATCGTAATGGTATCTCTTCCGTAATCATACGATCCAAGCTTTCTGCTGCTTTCTTTTCCCCAGATAAGGTTCGGCTGATCCATCATACCAGAAAAGTATTTATCATTCACTCGGTGAAACGATGCCACAAGTTCTGGAGGGGCATCAATGCGAGGAGCTGCAAGATGAGCGTGCTTCATAAAAAGATGATACAATTCCATGTTTATGGTTGTTCTTTTTTTCTTGAAGAGTTTAACCAAAAGAACTTGAATCAGCCCAAGGGTAATTTCTATATCAATCTCCTGCCATTGCTTGCTCATAGCAATCTCAAGAATATTCTTTCGTGGATATAACTTAAGGTTCGCATTGTAGCCAACAAATTTCCCAGAATAGATTATGCTTGCTTCATACGGAAACTGGCTTTCTGGAAATAATTGGATATATGCTTGTTCGAGCAGGTTCATGATCGTGTGATATGTTTGGTTTTTTTTCGTGTTATTGATTTGGATTTTGATGTATTATGATCATTTAAATGGGGTTGATTGAAAATGTTTCTAATATTTTTTACAAGATCACGATAATTGTTGTTCACCATCACCAAAAGAGTATGTCCTCTTCCCTCAGCTTCATGAAGGCATACATCAAAAATCTCACATTCTAAATTTTCAGTTACCTTTCGTTTGTTGTATTTCCGAAGAACAAAACGTTGTTTCAGTTTTTTCAAATCACTTTTGCAGATAATACATAAATGAACTTCACGAGGAGATAAATAATGGGAAAGGTGACCATCAATAACTGATCCTTCAGGATGCAATCGAATCCATTGCCTAACAGCAGGTAGTAATTTATCAATGGCAACAATAAAACATTTCCGCTCATCGTCATAAGCATCTGAAAGGTTTTTCTGTTTGATTAATTTTTTAAGAGAAAGATAAGGGAGCTGTAACCGCTTTGCCAGAGCTTTTGCAAGAGTAGTTTTTCCTGTGCCAGGTGTTCCAGAAACAATAATCGGTTTCATAAGGCTTATGAAAAGAAGTCATTTTCCACAACGTTTTTCAGTTCTTTAAGCTCTTTTTCAAATTTTTCTTTTGCAGTAATAATCTCGTTGTATTTTTGGCTCAGGACTTTTACTTCTTGGGCATAATTTTTCTGCGAAGATCCAGACAATGCCTGATTTTTCACCATCAATATCCGTAACTGTCGTTGGATAAGGTGGATTTCATAATCCAGTTGTTTCATGACCTCGTGGAAGGTATAAAGTCCCTTAAAAATGCTTTTCAATCGTAATGATATTCGTCGAGCATCGGCAAAATCTGTATTAGCCTTTTTTTCAGCATCGCTAATTTTGGATAGAATCGTTTCATGCATTAATCGCGTCATCTCATTTGCATGGTTACTTCTTTCGATAAGTTGTTCAACTGATCGGTGTTTCTCCACAAGATCATTATCTATTCTCTCCCTCAGCGTTGCAAGTGTATCTACATACCTAGAAAGAGAAGTCAGTAAAGACCCCTCCACCGTAACTTCATTTTTTAATTTTTCGACTTGCTCATCAAGTATTTTTTTGCTTGGCATTGGTATCACTAAAGCTTGTCATGCTGGAAAGAGGCTCATCTTTTAAGAGACTTAAACGCTCAAGCGCATCCTTAAGATAAGACTCCTCAACTCTAATTTTATCAAGGTTTTGTTTCAGTACCGAAACTTGAGTGGTTTGTTCTTTCATTTTTGAAGCTACCTGTTCAAAATTTTCTTTTTCAAGTCCAATCTGTTTTTCTATGGCTTGGATTTTTGTAAGAAACTCTTCATGATTTGTTAGCAATTCTTTATTCACTAAACGTTCCTCTTCCTGGTATTTCCTGATGGTTTCAAAATCCTTTTGAAGATCTGCAAGATCAAAATTCAGTGTATCCCGTAATTGATTGTATTGTTCTTTTAATTTCTGGATGTTAGTGATTTCGTTTTCAATACTCTGCAATGTTCCTTGAACATTCTCCAAAAAGAGATTTTTTTCTTTAATAAACGATTGTTCACGCTTTGTCGTCTCTTCTTTGGTTGAGGTTCTCAACACAAGATACTCTTTTGCAAGACGATACTGAATGGTAAGAGTTCCTTCTTCTTCCATGGAGTATGCCCATTGGCGGACAACTTCAAGCGAAACACCAAGTTTAAGAGAAGCATCCTGCATAGAAATCTCTTTATTCTGTTGTACGAGCGACATTAATTTATCAACACCTGTCTCGATAACCTTCTGAACCATGCGATTTTGGAGGGATCGCTAGTATATAAATCTTATGACTTATCGAGAAAAAAAAAGAAAAAGAGTGGTTACGTAGATACATTTCCATTATTTGTTTTGTTTTCCACTTGCAACTAAATCCTCATGCTGGCGTGCTATTAGCTTAAGGTATTTTTTCAAGTCATCTAATGATTGACTTTGTCTGATTTCATCAGCAATAAAAGGAGAATCAAGAATATCCTTAACCCAATCTGCAAATAAATTTTTGGTAAGCGTAACATATTCCTTATAGCTGGCTTCATCAAGTTGATCGACAACAAAGGCAAGATCTTCGATATGCTTTACCTGTTTACCATCACGAAGTTTAAGATAATGTTCATGCTCCAATGTTTTTTCTCTTTCAACAACTCTCACCAATTCTTCCTTTAATCTTCTTTTGGGCCTTACCTTTCGTGAATGTGTCAATAAAGATTCTTGTCTTCGGAAATGCTGAGCGATCATAAGCACAAAAAAAGCAATGATCGAGTATATTGCAAGAAAAATGGCCCCTTGAAAAATGGGAGGAGAAGCTGCTGAAGAGGTAAGTACTTCAATCATCTGTTTACTTAAGGTCAATGGATGAAAGGAAAAAACAAAACTCCAACGCTCTGGTAAAAGTGTCAAGGGTAAGAATTGATCTGAGGTAAAGAAAAATAATGCTGTAAGGGAAAACGCTGCAATCATTATTGAACTTTCAGATGAAAAAACATAGCCGATAATCATGCCTATAAAGACAAAGAGTGTAAAAAACAAAAAAACCACTAACAATATTAAGGGAAGAGAAAAAAAGAGGGGTAATGAAAAGAAATACCGGCTGCTTAAAAACAAGAGAGCAATAGGAACTATAAAAATAAGTAACAGGCTGAGATAGCTAGCAACGAGAAAAATGATGTTAGGCGTTGGTGTGGTTAGATTGCGGAAAGTTGCTTTACTTGTTTTCTCTTCAACAAGCAGGAGCGAGGAAAGCAAAATGATTAAAGGGAGCAAGGTTCCAAAAATAAGAAAAGGTACAAGGGCTTTATTAAAAACCGAGGCAAATCCAAAAAGAAGAAAAACTGCAACAAAGAGGTAAATGATTAAGCTACCCTTACTTCTCCAGAGGAGAGCAAGATTTTTTTTCATAAGCGCCAAGAGCTTTATCATGTTTAGGACTTCCCTCCTTTATTTGCTTCCTCAATAAGTTGCTCAAATACTTCTTTTAAGGTTGGACGTGCAACAGAGATATCGAGCAGGGCATCCCCACTTTCTTTAATAGATTTAAGCGCAAACAGAGCTGATGCCTCTAGGTTTGGCGTCGTCAGAATAAGATGCCCATCTTTGACAGTTACTTTTTTGATATCAAGTTTGGTGTGTTCTTTTTCAAGAAGTTTAAGGAGAAGATCATAGCTTCCTGACTGTGTCTGGAGATGGATCTCTTGTAACTTGGAATGATAGGCACGCAATTCTTTTGGTTTTGCAATTTTCAATACTCTTCCATTGTAAAGCATTAAAATCCGGGAACATATTGCCTCAAGTTCTTCACCATCATTTGAAGTAATGATAACGGTTGTTCCCTTTTCGTTCATCTTACGGATGAACTCCCAAATCTTTCCTTTAACAAATGAATCAACATCAAGAGTTGGCTCATCAAGGATGACTATCTTTGGATCATGGATAACGGCACATGCAATATCCAATCGCTTCTGTTGACTATGAGACAAGTACATTGCGCGAGTATCCGGAACAGTAAGCAAATCCATAAGGGCCATCAGGATTTTGATATTCGTTTGTTGCACATCGCCAGAGAGACCATACATTGCAGCAAAATAGGCTAAGTTCTCACGAACCGTTAATAATGGGTAAAAGGAAGGCTCCTGTGCTGCAAAACCAAACTGCTTTTTTAGTTCAGGTAAAATCTCTACAACAGAACGAAACGGAGCAGCATCACCCATATCAAGGACATGCTGAGCCCGATATTCAACCGTTCCGGTAAGAGGCTCGTCAAAACCAACTAATAAATGTAACAATGCTGTCTTTCCAGAACCACCCGTCCCTAAAATGCCAAAGATTTCCTCACGCTGTACTTCAAAACTAATATCCTGAAGAATAGGCTTCTTCCCGTAAGCCTTACTCAGATGTGAACATCGCAACAGGGTTGGTAATGATGTGGAAGGCATGAAAACTCGAGAGTGCTTGACTATTTAAATATAACGAAAGATTTCTCTTTTTTTCGATAGTTACCGAATAATTTTCGGGAAAAGAACCAAAAAATATATAAAAATTAGTCTAATACTTGGTTGAGGTACATCTACGTACATAGATAGGGATAGAAAGATGGGAAAACAAAAAACTATTGAAACCATTAAGAAAGATAACCACGCTCTTGGATCAGCAATAGTCTGGGGACTTGGTTTTAGCCTCTTAGGCGCAGTCTTATGGTTTGCAGTTGTTGTACTCACTGAATTTCAGTTTGGCATAGTTGCTATTGGCGTAGGGTACCTTGTTGGATACGGTGTCTATCAGGGATCACATCACCGGATGAACCTGTCTGTGAGAATTATAAGTGTGATCTTGGCGCTCTTTTCCTTAATTATTGCGGAATATTTGATTGCCAACCACTATATCCATCAGGCACTGGTAGAAGACTACGCATATACTGGCTCTTATTTCCTAGCCATTGGTCCGACATTTTCAATAATGCTCGAGGGTCTTATTGCAGATCCTTTAACCTTCCTTTTTTGGGCGATTGCCCTTTATGCTGCTTTTCGTGGTCCATGGGGTCAAGAGTAGAAGTAAAAAACCTAAAATAATCTCTTCCGAGGCATTTTCAGACGACTTGTCTGCGTCAGTATTCTTTTGTCCATTATAGGGGAAAATTCAAAAGGCACATAAACGTAACATTTAAATAACAACTGTCTTTTTTTAGAGACAGATGTTACAAAAAAAAAACATATTTTTTAAAGAATCGTCATTTAATGTCGCTGGACTTATCTTTACTTATCCAAATAAGTCCTTCCACATTCGCATGCTTGAAAAGGAAACAGGATTTTCAACAACCGCTATCACCCGAGTAATTGACGAATTTCGTGTTCACCAGATCATTACCATAGAAAAAACTCCCCTGACAACGAACATTCAAGCAAACGTAGAATCCCCAACATATTACTCCTACAAAAGGATTTTTAATTTATATCAGCTAGAACGAGAAGGCATTGTTGCTACCCTTATTGATTTGTTTAAACCGAAAGTTATTGTCCTTTTTGGTTCATATGCCAGAGGAGAGGATGGAGAAAAAAGTGATGTAGATCTGCTAATAATAACCCCTTACCCAAAAAGATCGGGTGATACCGGAAGATTCTTGGAAAGGGGTGAGAAAACATTAAAAAGAAAAATAAACCTTCATATCTTAACCTCTCTCAACAACAGTTCTACCGAATTTAAGAATGCACTTGCGAATGGAATTGTTCTTCAGGGTTATCTAAAGGTTGTAGAATGATCCACTCATTTCAACAATACCTCGCCTTAGGAAAAGTAAAAAAGAAGACTCCTGACCCCGAAGAGGCACATGCACTTCTAAAAAAATCTGAGCAAAGAATTAAGTATATCCGAATAAAGAAAATAGATAACGATACTACCTCTTTTATCCTTGAAGATTCTTATGAAGCGATAAGAGAATCAACACAGGCGTTGATGTCAATAAAAGGGTTTAAACCCTATTCCCATGAAGCTACCATTAGTTTTCTTAAGTCATTTTATGCGGCAGATTTTAGCGAAGAAGAATTGGCAATTTTTGATCGTTTCCGTCTTCTTCGAAATGATGCTGTGTACAAAGCTACTAAAATTATGGAGAGCGACGCAAGAGAATCATTTGGCTTTGCAGTAAGATTCATTAAAAAGATAAGGAGGCTTCATAAAGAAATCAGAAACCTTTAAATAAAACAAGAGATTTTCTTTAAATTATGAGCAGTCTAACTGAACAACATCATGTATTGAACGAGTTAGATAGCCTTAGGTATTTCTTTTGGAATTTTGCATATTTCTTTTACTTTGGTTAAGGCCCTCGATAAGCTAACTTTTTCCGAGCCTTAACAAAAACCGTCAGTTCTTATCAAGGGCCAGGCATCTTGCGGACAAAGTTAGTCTACAGACTAAGGTGAGAAACAATGATCATTGTGTTGAAACCGACAGCAACAAAGGAACAGGTTACTGTTATCAGTAAAAGGATTGAAGAAAGAGGATGGCGGGCAGTCCCGTTTCAGGGAGTAGAACGTACCGTCATCCATGTGCAAGGCGATGTACGAGATGAATCAATAAGCAGTTACCAAAGCCTGCCAGGGGTAGAGAAAGTAGTGAGAATTCTTAAACCCTATAAACTAACGAGTAGAGAACATCATACTGAGCAGACTATTGTAAAAGTTGGGAATGTCCATTTCGGGAATGGAGACTTTGTGGTTATTGCAGGGCCATGCTCTGTTGAGAGTGAAGAACAGATTATGGAAGCAGCACGACTGTTAAAAAAACTCGGCATTAAGATCATGCGAGCCTCTGCGTTCAAACCAAGAACATCACCGTACGCATTCCAAGGCTTAGGCATAGAAGGTCTCAAACTATTGAAAAAAGTGAAAGAAAGGACCGGGCTTTTGGTAGAAACTGAAGTTATGGATGTACGTGATGTCCCTATTGCAGCAGAGTATGTTGACGTTCTCCGTGTTGGAGCTCGAAATATGCAAAATTTTGATCTCCTCAAGGAAATGGGAAAGATAAAAAACCCCGTCATCATCAAACGAGGAATGGCAGCAACCATCAAAGAATTCCTGATGGCTATTGAATACATCCTTGCTAGCGGTAACAAGAATGTTATTCCCTGTGAACGAGGCATTCGAACCTTCGAGACAGCCTACCGAAATACCCTTGATCTTGGTGCTGTAGCAGTCCTTAAAGGAGAAACACACCTTCCGATTATCGTTGACCCAAGTCATGCTGCAGGTGCCAGAGAACTTGTTGGCCCATTAAGCAAGGCTGCTGTAGCTGTAGGAGCAGATGGCTTGTTGATTGAGTGCCATCCCCACCCCGAGGATGCGCTGAGTGATGGAGAGCAGTCATTATCTCCAGAACAACTGAAACAGCTCCTTGAGGAACTTAAGCCGATCTGCAAAGCAGTAGGAAAGAAATTATAGCAAAGCACACAAATCTTTGAAGATAAGAATAAGTAAAAATCAAACCATGGAAACCATAGTCATTGCACCGGAAAGAAGGAAAATACAGTACCCAGTAATGATTGGAAAGGGGACATTGGGAAAGCTTTCGTCTTTCGTTAAGCAGCACTTTCCTGCAAAGAGAGTAATAGGTGTCATTGATGAAACCGTGCACAAGAATCATCAAGAATTGTTGAAGAAAAATAGTGTTGCTGCTTCTGAAATAATTATTATCCCTTCAGGAGAAAGGTATAAAACCAGAGAAACAAAACAAAACATCGAGGATGAACTTCTAAGAAGAGGATATGGCAGAGATACAGTTCTTATTGCCATTGGTGGAGGAGTTATTGGCGACATGGCTGGATTTGTCGCTGCAACCTACATGCGTGGCATTCCCTTGATCCATGTTCCCACGACACTCTTAGCCATGGTTGATTCATCCATCGGAGGAAAGGTTGGTGTCAACACATCGCAAGGAAAAAATCTCATTGGATCATACTGGCAACCCAGTGGAGTTATTGCGGATCTTGAATTTTTAGAAACATTACCAAAGCAAGAGTTCTTGAACGGAATGGCTGAAGTCATCAAAGGAGCAACGATAATCGATAGAGAATTTTTTATCCTTCTTGAAGATCATGCGAAAGAGATCCTCCAAAAAGAAGGAAAGTCACTCCTCAACATTATCAAAAGAAGTGTTGAAATTAAAAAGAGTATTGTTGAGGCTGATGAAGAAGAACAAGGGTTACGACAGGTACTTAATTTCGGTCACACCATTGGTCATGCACTTGAAGCACATCAAAAGTTTACCATGAAACACGGCCATGCAGTAAGCATAGGCATGATGGTTGAGAGTCTTATCGCCGTTCACCAAGGCGTGTGTGCAAAAGAAGAACAAGAAAGGCTATCACGACTACTCGTAACCTATGGTCTACCGACAACGCTTCCCTTCCCTTGTTCCCACGAAGATCTTATACAATTCTCTATGCTTGATAAGAAAACACAAAAGCATCAACCACGGATAGTCATGCTCACCAAAATAGGAACCATAAAGCATGACCAACAAAATGGTCACCCGAGATATACCTTTCATTTTAATGAAGCAATACTCATGCGGTGCTTAAAGGAATGTGAACCATGATAGTCATACAACCCCCACGTGAACTCAAGGGAAGCATTACTATTCCAGGAAGCAAATATTGGGCAAATAGAATGCTTGCTCTTGCAGCACTCGCGCAAGGAACTTCACAATTGGAAAATGTACCCGAAAATAATGATATTGACCATGCGCTTTATGCGCTCGAAGCATTCGGTGTAACCATAACAAAAGAAAAGGGAAGCGTAGTTATCACAGGAACAAATGGAATACTCAAGAAACCAAAACAGCCTATTGATGTGGGCGAATCTGGAACTTTACTCCGCTTAACAACAAGTCTTGCTGCATTAGCACAGGGAAAAACAGTAATTACTGGCAGTAACCGAATCAAAGAACGACCAATTCTTCCGCTCCTCCAAAGCCTACAAGAACTTGGTGTTACCATAGAACCAAGAACTACAGAACATGCTCCCTTTACGGTTATTGGTGGGACCTACAAGGGTGGAAAAACAAATATTTCTGGAGATATAAGCAGCCAATTTATCAGCGCATTGTTACTTATTGCACCTTATGCTCAGGAAAAGGTGACTATTGAGGTTCATGGTAATCTGGTATCAAAACATTATGTGGATCTTACAATAAAGGCAATGCAGCAGTTTGGTGTCACGGTAAAACGAAAAGCCCACACTCTGTTCAGCATTACTCCACCGCAACATTACCAAGCACAAACATTCTCTATTCCTGGAGACTGGAGCTCGGCAAGTTATTTTATGGCAGCAGCAGCGATCGCTCCTGGTGAAGTAATCCTAAAAGGTCTTAATTTGGATGAAAAATCAGGAGAAGCGCAGTTTGTTACGATTCTTGAAAATATGGGATGTACAGCAAGGAAAACCAAAAACATGCTTCAGGTTATCGGACCACACAAACTTAAAGGAATAACCGTTGATATGGGAACAATGCCCGATGTTGTTCCAACGCTTGCAGCAGTTGCTGTATTTGCGAATAGTGTTACACGAATAACCAACATCCATCAACTACGATACAAAGAATCAGACCGTATTACAGCACTGCAAACCGAACTCAAGAAAATAGGCACGGACGTAGAAACAACTGAGAATGAAATCATCATCAAACCAAAAAGGCACAACCAAGAGAACGATGGAGAAGAAGATAACAGACAAAAAACTATCCTTCCGGTCATTAATCCGCACAATGATCATCGCATTGCCATGAGCCTTGCGCTTCTTGGTTTAAGAGGCAGGGGAGTGAAGATAAAAAATCATGCGTGTGTCAACAAGTCATTTCCACGCTTTTGGAAAATGCTCGATCAGATAGGAGCAAAAGTGATGGAGGATAAGTGATGAGTAAGCATATCATTTTGATAGGATACCGAGCAGTAGGAAAATCAAGTGTTGCTCAATTACTGGGAAAAAAATTGCAGATGCCTATCGTGAGTACTGATCAGGAGATTGAAAAAAGGGTTGGCAATATCGAGACGTACATTAGTGCCCAGGGATGGGAGAAGTTTCGTGATATCGAAAGTAAGGTCTTGGAAGAGATGTTAATATCAAAGAGAATAACAAACTGCATTATTGATACAGGGGGAGGTATTGTCGAAAGAGAAGAGAACTGTAGACGACTCAGACAGATGGGAACAATATGTTGGTTAAGATGCTCTGTTGAGGTGTTGCAAGAACGGTTGAAAAAGACACAACGCCCATCGCTGACAGGAACCTTACCTGCACATGAAGAAGTTGGGATGATACTTAAGACACGAGAAAAAAAATATAAGAATCTCGCAGATTGGATAATGATGGTCGATGGAAAAGATACTACTCGTATCGTTGATGCTATTCTCAAAAAAATGGATAGCCAATGTAAAATCGTAGCAAGTATTGGGACTACAACATTAGAGAATATACGTTTACTTTTAAAGCGAGTTCCTTGGTACATTGATCTTGTAGAACTTCGCCTCGATATGATTCAGGAGATAGCAAAGGAAAAGGACGCCACAAAACTACAAAAAATAATCAGGGAAATAATTACCAAAAGTCCTGTACCTGTAATTATAACAAATAGGCGGAAAGCAGAAGGTGGATTATGGACAGGAAGTGAAGAAAGCAGAATAAGAGTACTAGAATCTGCCAGAGATCTTGGTGCTACGTACATTGACATCGAATGGACAACTCCCCAGAATTTACGAGAAAGATTAATGAGCAAAAGATCCGTTACCGAAGTGTCTCAAAGTACTCCTGGGCACTTTCATAGAAATAGAACACAGAAGATCATTCTTTCGTATCATGCAAAAAAAGCAGCATCAAAAAAAGAACTCGAGGATATGTATCAGCAAATGCAGAAAGAAAAACCAGACCTCATGAAGATAGTTATGCCTGCAACAAATCTGCTTGATAATCTGCGTTTGTTTGGATTTGTGGAAAATAAACATAACATCATTGCATTCTGTAGCGGCATACATGGACAAATTTCACGAATACTTGCACCAAAGTATGGATCATGGGCAACCTATGGTTACTTTTCTGGAGCAGAGAAAACAGCAGAGGGGCAATACAGCGTTGATGAGCTCTGGCATCTCTACCATTGTCACAAGATAAACAGACAAACAAAGGTATATGGCATCATTGGTTTACACGCAGAGCATTCCTTATCCATGTACATCCACAATGCTGGCTTTTACGCACATGAACTCAACAACGTGTACGTGCCATTCAAGATTGGAACAGAACAAGAACTTCATACCTTTTTGAGAGATTACCGTAGAGATATTGAAGGAGGATCGGTAACAACACCATATAAAGAACGTATTCAAGCAGATCTTGACAGCATCGACATAACTGCAAAAAAGATTGGTGCAGTAAATACCATTGTCAGAGAAGGTAAAAAGTGTAAGGGAACAAATACTGATTGGTATGGTGCTCTCCAGGCATTAAAGGAAAAAACAAGACTTCGAGGAAAAAAAGTTTTGCTTATTGGTGCTGGTGGAGCAGCCAAAGCAATAATTTATGGTCTCCTTAGGGAGAAAGCAGAAGTAAGCATCTGCAATAGAACATCCGCACGAGCAAAAGAACTCGCAAGAGAATGGGACATCACGGTAATACCGTTCACTCAGAAAGATAAAATAGCTCCACAATACGATATTATCATCCAAGCCACAACCATAGGGATGGTAAATCTACCAAATCAGGATTCACTCTTGACTCATGCACAACTTCATAAGGATCAAATAGTCATGGATATTGTGTATAATTCAGAAGAGACAAACCTTATTAAACATGCACGCTCAGTAGGGTGTACGGTTATCACCGGAGAGAGAATGTTACTCTATCAAGCAAAAGAACAATTCAGAATATGGACAGGAAAGGATCTTGAAACAGAAGCAACACAGAATATAATTCATAATACTCTTGTAATATAGCAAAGCACACAAATATTTGAGCATAAACGTTGTGCTTTGCTTGTTACGAGCGAGCATCTATTTGCTCAATGAATTATGCGAGTGAGTATAGCTAAGGGGAGATGAGGAGGGATAATATGCCAGGAAACAGCTTTGGATCTTGTTTTCAAGTAACGAACTGGGGAGAATCACACGGTAAGGCAATAGGAGTCATTATTGATGGATGTCCTCCTCTTATAGAACTCAGCGAAGCATATATCCAAAAGGCACTTGACCAAAGGGCACCAGGACAAAGTACGATAACAACTCAACGAAAAGAACCAGACACCGTAGAAATCCTTTCTGGAGTTTATGAGGGAAAAACAACAGGAACACCTATTGCTTTAATGATCAAAAACGTTGATGATCAGAAACAAGATTACCAAGGAATAAAAGCCTTGTTTAGACCAAGTCATGCTGACTATACCTATACCACAAAATACGGTATCAGAGATCCCTTTGGTGGAGGAAGAAGCTCTGCACGATTAACTGCAGGAAATGTAGCTGCCGGAGCAGTTGCTTTGTTAGTTTTGCAACACGAAATAAATAAAGGGGAAGAAAGAGAAAAAGGAAAAAAGGAAAAAACCTTGTCGAAAAACCTTGAGATTATTGCTTATGTGAAATCAGTAAAGGACGTAACCGCTCATATTGATCCAAACAAAGTAATGAAAGAAGACGTTGATCAAAATAGAGTGAGATGTCCTGATAAAAAAGCCGCTGCAAAAATGATTGCTTGTATCACCAAAGCTGCGAAAGATGGAGATTCAGTCGGTGGTATTATTGAATGTGTTATACGAAACGTTCCGTCTGGATTGGGAGAACCAATCTTTGACAAACTAGAAGCAGATCTTGCAAAAGCCATGCTAAGTATTAACGCAACAAAAGGCTTCCAAGTCGGATCTGGTTTTCAAGGAACAACCATGTATGCCAGTGAACACAATGATACCTTTACTCTACAACAAGGAACTATTCAGACAAAAACAAATTACTCAGGAGGAATTCAAGGAGGCATCAGCAATGGCATGCCTATTATTTTTCAAGTCGCATTTAAACCACCAGCGAGTATCAGAAAAGAACAACAATCAGTTACCACCAAAGGAAAATCAACGACCATTGCGATTACCGGAAGACATGATCCCTGTGTTGTACCACGAGCAGTTCCGATTGTTGAAGCCATGGCTTCCATCGTACTCTGTGATCATTATTTAAGGAATCGTGCACAGTGTGGAGAATGCCGTAGAGAATACCATGAATAAAGGAAAAGAGAGGATAAAAGTGAGGAATAGAGAAAAACTCAGAGAAGAAATTGACAACATAGATGATGCACTAGTAAACCTGCTTGCAAAGCGAATGAAAATTGCAAAGAAAATTGGAACGATGAAAGTAAAAGAAAAAATGCCTATCTACGATAATAAACGAGAAGAAGATATATACCGAAGAGTAATAATACAAGCAAAAAAGAAAAACATCTCCGAGCGTATGATTCGAGCAATCTATGAAGAGATCATCACCGCAAGCAGAGAAGTACAGCGAGGAAAAAACCATGAATCTTTCAAAAAAAATCAATGACCTCCATGAATCAAAAACCGTAAAATTTGCAACGATTCTGGCAAAATTAAAACAGGAAGGAAAATCTATCATCAATTTTGCTATGGGAGAACTTGATTTTCCAACTCCTCAAATTATTATTGATGCAACAAAAAAAGCACTTGATGGGCAAAAAACAAAATACACAGCAACAGGAGGAATAAGCGAATTAAAGCATGAACTTATCAAAAAAATAAAACGAGTGAACAATATTGATGTCAATGAAAAAGAGATTATAGTAACGATCGGCGCAAAACAAGGAATATACAACGCATTGCAAGCCCTCTGCAATCCTGAGGATGAAGTCATCATTCCAACGCCATATTGGGTAAGTTTTCCTGAACAAGTAAAACTAGCAGATGCTGTCCCTCGATTTGTACCGACCAGAAATAATCATCTTGATAAAAAACTCATTGAACAAGCGATAACAAAAAAAACAAAAGCTATCATTATTAATAGTCCTTGTAACCCGACAGGAGCAGTCTATAGCCAAGAAGAGTTAGATGAAATTATTACATTAGCAGAACACCACAGCCTCTTTATCCTTTCTGACGAAACGTATGAGGATCTGGTTTACACAGGAAAGCACATCAGTATTGCATCGTTACATCCGAATGCCAAAAAACGAACAATTTCATTTTACAGTTTCTCGAAAATCTATTCCATGACTGGATTCCGTATCGGATATGTTGTTGCAGATCCTTTACTTATACAAATGATGGAAAAACTCCAAAGTCATACCACCACCAATGCCTGTACCTTTGCTCAGTACGGAGCTCTTGCAGCACTTACCATGGATGCTCAGGAAATGAATGACCGAATCAACGAATTAACCCAGCGACGAGATATTGCCTATGCATGTACCAAAGAATTATTCCCCTGTGTAAACCCCGAAGGAGCATTCTATCTTTTTCCTGAGGTAACACCATTTGCTCATCGTCATGGATCTTGTGAAGAGTTCGTTGCTTATCTCCTCGAGAAAGCAGGAGTTGCTGTTGTTGCTGGAGATGCTTTTGGTTCTCCAAACCACATTCGGATCTCCTATGCATGCTCGCAGAAAGATATCAAGGAAGGATTTCAACGAATACGCCAAGTGATCTCATAAATAAACACGCGAGAAATAATATGCCAAAAATACAAAAAAAATCAACCCAATCAAGCAAGACTAAACAAAAAACTGTTGGTATCATTGGGTATGGCCGCTTTGGTCAATTAGCAACACGAGAATTGATAAAAGATTTCCCTCTAAGGGTGTATGATACAAAGAACATGAAGACCATGCAATGGACGCCGCTTCATGAGGTTTGTCAAGCAGATTACCTTATTCTCTGTGTTCCTATAAGCAAATTAGAGAACGTACTTACCTCAATCAAGAGTCTGGTGAAACCTCCAACGATTGTCATCGATGTGTGCTCGGTAAAAGAATACCCTGTACGACTCATGAAAAGAATCCTTCCTAAAAATATACCTCTTTTGGCAACCCATCCGCTCTTTGGCCCTGATAGCGCTGCAATAAGTATTCGAGGAAGAAAGATTGTTTTGTGTAAGGTGCGATTAGACAAGAAAACCTATCACCGTATACAACAATATCTTACGAAAAAAGGATTGGTCTGCGTTCACCTCAGTCCGCAAGCACATGATCGTTTGATTGCAGAATCTCAGGTATTAACCCATGTTATTGGCCGTGCATTACAGATGATTAACGCTAAAAAGACCCCTATAGACACTGAAGCATATGAACGATTACTCCATATGTGTGAGGTAGTACAGTACGATACCGTTGAACTTTTTAAAGATATGAATCACTATAATCGTTTTACACCAAAAACACGTGCGAAACTGAGGAAGGCATTACAACAGATCGAGAGGTGGCTATCGAATGAACATCGCATACCAAGGAATTAAAGGATCATACAGTGAAGGAGCAGTTTCCAACTATTTTGGGGATACATACAAAGGAACGCGATTAAAAGCAAATGGCTATGAATCTTTCGAAGATGTCTTTGAAGCCGTAATAAAGAAAAAAGCAGATGCCGGAGTCATACCTGTGGAAAATAGTATTACTGGAGGTATAACCCGTAATTATGATCTGCTTCTCAAAGAGAATGTTGTGGTTATCGGAGAAGTCTTCTTACCGATTCAGCATCACCTTTTAGCAACCGAAGGAAGTTCATTGCAAAAAATAAAAGTGGTTTATTCTCATCCCCAAGCCCTGGAACAATGTAGAGATTTTCTGAGAAAGCACGCATTAAAAGCAACCCCTGAATATGACACTGCTGGTGCAGCAAAGATGATCAAAGAGAGAAACAGACCAGACCAAGGGGCTATTGCAGCAAAACAGTGCAGTGCTATGTATGGATTACAGATTTTAGCAGAAGATATTGGTACTGTAAAACACAACATAACCCGATTCTTTGTTTTTGTCAGGCCAGAGAATATACCAAGAGAATGCAAACAAGAAAAAACAAGTATTGCCTTTAAGACTAAACACCGTCCTGGAGCACTGGTTAATTGTCTTCAGCGATTAGCCAAGAACGGCATTAACCTGACAAAACTCGAGTCAAGGCCAATTCCTGAAAACCCCTGGGAATATGTTTTCTATGCAGATTTTGAGGGTGGCTTGCATGATCCAAACGTAAAATTAACGCTCAATGAGATGGAAGCCTCATCGCTTATGATAAAAATACTTGGCAGTTATCCAAAGGGAACAAAGACGAAAGATATTTATAACTAAAACACCTCACCACCGAGACCTTTGAACAAAAGAGAGAAGAAGCTGTTGTTATACCATAAGCAAGAAATAAATTGACGTTATTGTCAGAGGTGAGAGAGATGACTAATTGCGAGATGTGCGGTACTCATGGGGATTTATTTCTCACGATGATCGAAGGGACAGAATTAAATCTCTGTGCTTCCTGTAGCAAATTTGGAAAGATTATCAAAAGAGCCAATGCACAACCACTTCAACTAAAGACAAAGACAAAAACCCTTCATCAAGAAGAAGAGCTCGTAGAATCTATTGTTGAGGACTATAGCGAACGCATTAAAAATGCACGTGAAAAACTTGGTTTAAAACAAAAAGAATTAGCAATGAAGATTTCAGAAAAAGAATCCCTTATTCATAAGATTGAATCGCACCATATTGAGCCATCTATAGTTTTAGCAAGAAAACTCGAGAAATTTCTCCAGGTAACGCTTGTTGAAGAAGTTAAAGAGACAAAGGAAAATATTGCCAAAAGAAAAACCGATACCTTAACTCTCGGAGATCTTGTTACCCTCAAGAACAGATCAGGGTAGCAACGTAAAATAAAGTAGTTAACTATAACAGAAAACCTAAATTTTTGATATTATTTGTTAGGTTTTCTAGTATATAAAAGAGCAAAAATCCTACTAAAAATTATTGTCCTCTATTATACTTTGACATACTCTCTTTTTTTTCTTCTTTTCCTTCCTTTTTCTGCTTTTCAGCTTCTCGAATTAAAGCTGCGTGCTCTTTGACATGGAGATAAGCAAATCCTATCAGAAGAACGAAAACAAACACGACAAAGGCAAGGAAATAGGTATAGAACGTAGGTCCTTTTTGAGAAATTGCTTGAGCTGATTCATTCCTCACCGCAAGGGGGATAGCTGATGTCTGGTTGTCATCTCCAAGGGAATCTGAGATATTTGTCGTTACATTCTCTTCTAAGTCTGGAAGCTCAAGATTTTCAGGAGTTTCATTTACTAACTCACGCAGTATCGGCTTAAGGGCTATAACAAAATACGAGAATCCCAACGAACTTGCAGTATAGGTAACGACGGTCTGGTTTTTTTTGACAACCGTTGTAGGCAGTTCTTCCCAAACCCCGGTATGATCACGCAGGAGAATGACTTGTTGAGTTGTTACGTTGTTTACAGCAAGAAATGTCTGGTTGACGACAAAGATAAAAGTAACATTACTAATATTTTGGTTATGCAAATGTTGTGTGCTGATATTCAGGTATTGGTAGGGTACCAGTGAAAAAACAGGCACGGTATCAGGAAGGCTGTTCAAGGATTTTGCCGTAATAGTAACATCTGAAAGATTCTTTGCAGGAACAAAAGCAATCTGCGTTAAAGCAATGTTGTTTGAGGTTACATTAAAACTATAGGTTTTTCCTTGTATAACCGATGCCCAAGAGTGAGATACCTCATTTTTCGACGACAATTGACTTCCGCCCCCGCCTCCACCACCCCCACCACTACTTCCACCACCAGAACTACAGGATTGGGTTAAAGATCCTGTATAATCTCTTCCACAAGAATTACTATCAGCCCATTCATTACAGGTTTGTAGGTTATTACTACAACTACCCCATGAATTACAGGACCAAGAAGAAGTACACGAATAATTTATCTGCTCAATGCCTGAGTGTTGTAATGGCTCAACGAGGAATCTGCTCGCGGTAGTGTTGTAGGTACAGGTGTAATTATTTTGCTCTGTTCCATCACACTGAACTTTTATCTCAGATGTTCCGGTACAATTGCCGTTTGTATTCAACTGATCAAGTGAAGTTATTGCAAGATCCTTAATACAAATTCCGGTTGCATTAGGAGTA
This sequence comes from Candidatus Woesearchaeota archaeon, assembly GCA_016187565.1. Classification (NCBI taxonomy): domain Archaea; kingdom Nanobdellati; phylum Candidatus Woesearchaeota; species Candidatus Woesearchaeota archaeon. The sequence continues at coordinate 175,631 of JACPJR010000010.1, read as the reverse complement.
AGATTCTGGAGAAAAAATTTCTTTGTCGTTCCACTGAGATTAAGCCCATAGATTAATAGCGATGTAAAATTATTCCCTGATTGTCGTTCCTCAATTTTGAGAGCAGTTAAATCAAGGACATTCTGAATCGTAAAATTATAACTGAACTGGACAAGGGGTCTACTCTCTTTTCTGAGTTCTACGGTGTTCGTCTCTGCAAATAAAACCGAGAGATTTGCTGATTCATTGACAAGAATGGTGACATTATCAAGAGGGGTGTTAATACTGCTGCTGTTTCCTTTTAAAGTATCATTAGCGTCAACAATACCGTCATTATCATCATCATCATCGAGATAATCGGGGATACTGTCTTCATCAGTGTCTTTAAACCGGGTGGTAAATATGGAAGAGTGATTGGCAATTAAACGATTTCCTGCAACATCAGTAATGGTATCATAAACTTGGACGGTAAAGGTCTTATTTTCTGGCAGGAATAAATAGGGACTAAAGATTACTATGCGTGAGTTGTTCAAGAACTGAAATGATCCTTCAACCTGAGTGTTGTTACTTGCATTTGAAGGGTAAGTTATGGTAAAGGTCTGGTTGGTAACCGTGGTATTAAGGACAGATTCTGAGAACGTCAGGGTAATATTTGTTCGTTCAGTTACATTGACACTTGCATTCTGAGGAATAACTGAAGTAACATTTGGCAGTAGCGTATCAATGGTAACGGTATAGTTTACCGAACTGCTATTGTACTGAGCAGTACTACGATTGTCATATGCCAAACAGTTCCATAAAATCGCTGTATCATTGAGGGATGTTCGCTGAAATGAAGAGGTGTTTTGTGTTCCATTAACCGTAATGGTTTCATTTGCCGTGAAATTACCGGTATAGTTCCAGTAAAAAGTGATGTTGGTTAATTGTTTGTCATCAGTTGCCGAACAAGTAAAAGAGACATTGTTCGTTGTACTGTAGCTGTTATTTTGCGGTGAGACGAGCGTTACTCTAGGAGCAAGATCTTGATCGACGCCAAAAACATGAGTTATGGATTCCGCATTGGTATTATTTCGAAGATCCTTACACTTATAGAAGAGCGTGTAGTTTGCTCCCTCCTGCAAAACACTGTTATTCGAAAAGTTAAATGCATGGGCCGTGCTATTAGTCAGGGTAAAAGAAGTTCCATTTGAAAATGCAAAACTCACATTTGTTTGGTGATAATGGCATTCTGCTTGCTCATGGGTTGTTAGATTTATCCATGTCCATAGTGTGTCAATACTCAGATTAGTTGCATTTGCCGGATAAACAAGCGTAATGCTTGGTGCCTGGTCAGGAATGTGGAAGACATGCGTTGCTGCAACATAGTCCTCAGTTTGTGCTGAAATATTGCATTTATAGTACAAGGTGTATGAATTTCCCTCACTCAGATTGGTGAGATTAAAGCTATGAAGCGTACTACCGGTGATGTTAAACAGCGTCCCTTGACTGGTAAAATTGAACGATCTATTCTCTTGGCTGTATTTACAGGTAGTAGACACATTGGTTGAAATATTTACCCAGCTCCACGTGGTGGTGTCAGAGAGATTTGAATTATTCAGAGGGTATTCAAGCGTAATAGGCAAGACTAATGAAGCAAGAGCAGCACTCAAATTAATGCGAGAAAAGGTAAGATTATTTCCTGTATCAGCGACTACAAGGCCAGTAGTGTTTAGAATCGTTTGAAGCTGGGAAGGTGTTAGATTTCCTCCAGTCTGGAGTCTTCTGTATTGAAGAAGTAACGCAGCACCGCCTGCAACATGGGGAGTTGCTTGCGATGTCCCGGTCATTGAGGTTGTACCGCCGTTTCTTGCCGTAGAAGTAATAATAGCCCCAGGAGCCATAAGATCAAGCAAGGCATTGCTGTTGGAGAAACAAGCAACCTTGTCAACGGCCGTAGTAGTATCAGTACACCCTGCCGTGGGATATGTCTTTGAGCCAAGATCAGCATCATACGTAGCTCCGACTGAAGTTACATTTGAAGCGCAGGCAGGAGAAGAAAGATGAGTTTTATTACCGTCATTTCCCGAGGCAGCAACGACATAGATTCCCAAGGCAACTGCTTCATTTGCCGCACTCGCGAGAGGATCACTATCACAAACAGCACTGAATTTACCTCCGCCTAAACTCATACTCATGACTGAGATATTATACGCAGCTTTATTATCCATGCACGCATCAATTCCTGAGATAATCCATGAATTTAAACAGGCACCTCCTGAATTACAAGACTTGATCGCTGCAATACGTGCACCTGGCGCAACCCCAGTAACCGTACCATTGGCAGCAACAATTCCAGCAACATGCGTGCCATGACCATGATCATCAAGAGGATTGTTGTCACTATTCACGAAATCATAACCCGTAATAACCTTACTGCAATTCCCTGCAGTGAATTGGCTTGACGTACAGTTCCCTAAACTTTCATGGGTATAATCAACGCCAGTGTCAATGATACAAACAGTTTCACCTGAGCCAGTAATATTATTACCATGTAAGATTGTCCCTTGGACATTGTTTGCACCAATAATGCCCAGGCTTTCGGTGAGAAAAATCTGGTTTTCTCGATCATAATGTATCGCTTTAACAAGAGGATGACGCTGCAGTTGTTTTAAGCCATTCTTGGTAACGCGTGCACTCAAGCCAAAAAGCGTGGTAAACCGGCGCTGAATCTGAACATCATCAGATGAAATATCCTCAACAAGCGTATCCTGAAGTGATGCAATGATGAGTTTATTCTGCTGAAGAGCAGCCTGTTTCTCCTGTGGAGAGGAGAATGAAGCAAGAGGGATGCCAGCACTTTTGTCTAACTCAATGATAACCGGAACAGACGTATCATGTTGTAATGCTGAAAAAACCTGTGCATCAACAGAAGCGAGTGATGGAGCGAACGAAGATGAAAGAGACGAAGACGGGGAAAAGGAAGGAAAAGAATGAGCATAAAAACCACTTATCACTAAGAAAAAAAGGAAAACAATCACGATCACCAAAGGTCTTGATAGCTGGCCATACCAAGAGCCGGAAACAGAGGAAAGAAACCCACGGCTGGGAGTGCAAGAATACGATTTTGGGGGTGTTGTATCTGCAGAAAAATCCCAGCGGTGGGTTGAAAAAAAATCATGATGCCTCATAATCACGTTCATACCTCTTTTCTTCTAAAAGTACCAATTTTCTTCGAATAAAAGGAAGTTTCCAATAGGTAAGGAACATTTTTAGATCTTCATCAGCTCTAAAAGGGGCTAAAAGAACTGTTTTTCCTATATGAAAGGTTTTTGTTCTTCTAACGATTCCAGATCTTCCATCACGGCCTTTAAGCGCATAATAGAACCTAACCTTATCAGTTTTTGATAAGCATTCGGTAGAATATGAATATAACACCATCGGTCTTCCTCTCTTTTTCTCGGAACTACCCATGAAGTTAATTTAATTAACATAGGTTATATTTAAACATTTGCTTGTTAAATTAACTAACAAAATAAGTGTTAATAAGATTAACAAAAAAGAATTTTAAGTACATTAATGTTAAGTTAATTAACATTATTGTTGTTAAATAACATAACGAAAAGAGCTAAAAAATCCCCTAAAGTTATTATTATTAACTAGTTATGATTAGCCAATTAAGAACTGACGATAACAGACAAAAACAGAAACATATAAATCTCACAGATTTCTTACAAGATCTATGCGACTATCCCAAGCAGGCTTGATTCCCGTCATAATAGGCATGCTGTTTCTCCTAACTCTTGTAAGCAGTTTTACTCGTGCAGAAGAATACTCTCTAAACACCGAAGAAGAATTACAACAGATAGGAATAAAAGCACAACCCGGGGATATATTCAGCATAGCTCCAGGCCATTATACGGTATCCATCCGTTTACAACAATATGGAACACCAGAAAAACCAATCACCATAAAAGGTACGGGAGAGGTTGTATTGATGCCAGCAGGAGGAAGTGTTTTTGATGTCAACGCTCCCTTTTGGAATATTGAAGAGATCAGCATTGACGGTCAAGGAAAAGATCGCATTTTAGTAAACATTAACCATGATCATTTTAGCCTTAAAAACAGTAAACTATTTCATACCCTGAGCAGCGCCATTGAGGTTAAGGGAAGCAACATTACTGTAGAACATAATGACCTTTTCATGATCGACAAACTGAATGCCTGGTTTTTCGCCCCAATACTCTATATTCTTCTGACGGTCATCCTTGTCATCGCTCTTTGTTTATCTTTATCTTACCGGAATATTCTGTCTTCGAAAATACTCATTGCTGCTATCATCATGAACCTTCTGTTTTTTGGATGGTTAGTTACCCAAGGTAGCTTGTTTTTCCAAAACAAGGACGCCCATGGGGTACTTGTATGGCCAGGATCTTCAGCTATCGTTATCAACGAAAATAATATTTCCCAGCTTTCAGGTGATGGCATCCAGGTTATCAATGATTTCAAAGGAACTGGACTTCCTGCTGCTGAGGGGATTGCCATCACTAATAATCGCATTGCTGCTGCCCGTGAGAACTGTGTTGATATCAAGACCTCGAGATCAGTTGTTATTGAAGGAAACGCCTGTAGCGGAGTTTTGCCGAGTCAGACATCATGGGGAGAGGGTATTATCATCCATAGCAATGCACAGAATATTACGCTAAAAGATAACATCATCTACCGTAGTAGAAATGGTATTACCGTAACAAAAGGCGCAGTTACGAATGATCCTGAGGAATATCCACGAATGGTTATGATACAGAACAACACCATTACTGAACTTGTTGCTCCTGACCATGGCTTTGGTTCTGGTTCTGGCATTCTTGCTGGCGAAGGTGATGATATCCGTATTGAAAACAACAAGGTGTATGGTGCTTCTGATTTCGCCTTTGGTCTAACCAAGGATGGAACGAGTAAAACCATTGTTCTCCAAGACAATATTTTTACCGGAACTATTGCATTGCATCTTCCTGAAAAGTACGAGGAACGAATTCGAGAAGCAAGCGGCAACATCATCCAAGGAAAAATACGCATTGGAGGGGCGATAAGAGATAATGTCCAAGATGCATCACTCAATTCATTGCACGGGTTTGCATCAAGAAAGGGTATAGAAAAAGATTATAACCCATTGAGCAATGCTGATTGGTATGCAAACAGAAACAGAGAAACATGGGTCATGTGGAGTCAATGGGTGTGGTTGGGAATGATTATTCTAACCATTTTTACTGCCACTCTTCGTAAAAGATGAAGGCTGAACACAAAAAAATGAAGAAAAAAAGAAAGATCTGTTTTTAGGTACGTCTTTACTCGCTTTTCTCTTCGTCACCAAAGTCCTCAGTGTCCTCTTCCCAATCAGAAGATCCTTTTTTAGGCTCTTCCTCTTCATCAGAGGTTTCTGTTTGGCTTTCTTCGTCGCCAAACTCTTCGCTGTCTTGAGGAGTTTCTTCTTCTGAAGACTCTTCTGAAGATTCTTCAGCGTATTCTTCGCCATCGGCAGGAGCACTCTTGGCTGGTGATCCCTTTCCGCCAATAACTTCTGCAAATCCTACTTTACGAAGGACTTTATTCACACGAACGCGAACATGATCGCCTTCTTTCGTGTTCGGTACAAAGAGAACAAATCCATTCTTCTTTGCAATGCCGTCGCCTTTTTCACCGACAGCTTCAATGCTTACTTCCAACTCTTCCCCAACTTTTACTGGGGCAAAACTTCCTCTTGGTCTAAAACCACCACTTGGTCTGAAACCACCTTTATTTCCATACATATCACATTCACCTATCTCTGTTGTTCTGTTTTAGGCTAGACCTAAAACACTCGGTAGGCCAGAAATAATGCTAAGCCTATCCAAGGTAAGAATATCTTCTAAGTATTTAAAGGTTTGTTAAAAATGGACTAAAACGTCTGCTTTATCTCTTTTCGTTACTTCTATCTATTTATTCCAGAGACAGGAGTAACGGTTAAAGGAGTAGCAACAAAAGAGTTACGCGCAAGATCAAGAGGAGGAACATCATAGTCATACCGAACAACATACGTATTTCCACGGAAAACATTTGCAGCAACTTTTAAATCGCTTGCCGGAGGTCCTCCAACGCGAAGGGCAATAGTATTGCTATCGAAAAGATTCCCTGAAAGATAGACACGTGAGGAACTTTTGAGTACCTGAAATGCTTCTGCAGGATCCTTACCTAATGAAGTTGTAATTTCTGCGAAATCGTTTCCTGTAACAGAAGCAGAGTCACTATGGTCAACCGTAAGCCCCTTCCAGAGATTCTCAGTAAAGATATTCCTGTAAAATCTTCCATTCGCTGAATTAATGAACATAACACCAGCTCCACTAGGTACATCGGTAAAATAATCGTTTTCTACATGCAAATTCTCGGTATCAATGGCCATAACACCACAGTGTTCGCCAACACCACGAAAAACTGTTCCAGTAATGCTCATAACAGGTTCCCCTTGAAGTCCAGAAAGAAAAATACCGTTATAGGTTTGATCTTCAAAAAGACAGTCCCGAACAGATAGGTTAACAGGTACCCGTGAGGGACTACCACCTTCGACGCCTAACCCTACAGCATTACCATGCAAATAGCAATTATCAAGAGAGATAGACGATGGTGTTCCTGCCAAAAACAGATGAACCCCACGTTCAATAGTACCGCTCGCTCTTGGATCGCGTGCTAAAGAGGATAAAGGATCACTTACTGAAGAGATCTCGACAGAAGACCAGTCCACAACCCTCGGTTTCATCATCTCAAAGGCATACGGCTTTCCATCTAAACTGCGAACCTTAACATGATCAAAAACAAGGGATGCTCCAGAGCCGGTGTAAATCCCTCGGTGAGGCCCTTCCCCAGTAATTTCAAGGACAACGTCACGTAAGGTGACGCTATCTCCATCAGCAACACCAAAGTTTGAAGCACGTAAAACACTGTTTTCAATAGTTCCTGTCAAGTGAGATCGTCCATAAAGAGTATCGGGGGGAGATTCAAAGCGGGATATTTGAAGAGGAATTTTACTTTGAGGTTCAGGATAAAAGGGCTTACTAGAAATAGTAGGGCTAGACTCAAAACTAGCATGCTTTGCTTCCGGACCCGTAAAATAGTGTCCGGCAAAATCAATCAACACTGCACCTATTATTGCTGGAGCAAGTCGATAGACCGTAGATCCGAAAAGAGGACTCATAATTACGGGTAATATAACTAAACTTTATAAAATTATCCATGAAAAAGTAAAAAAAGAAATTAGAAAAAGAAGAGAAGAGACTTATACATCCCGTAAACCATCGGTTGTAATCTCAAAGATAGCTTCTCCATCAGGAAGATTGGGACTGTCAACAAGCTTGGCTACTCTTGTTCCTTTCTTGCCTTTACGGAGATAGATTCGAAAGGTCGAGTTATGAGCAACGATATGCCCACCAATTGCCTCGGTCGGATCTCCAAAGAATTGATCAGGCTTTGCCATGACCTGGTTCGTAACATAGACACAGAGATTATAGGTACTTGCAAGCCTAGACAGGGCGTGCATATGCCTATTCAGTTTCTGTTGACGCTCTGCCAACGTACCACGACCAATAAACTCTGCACGGAAATGTGCGGTGAGCGAATCAACGATAACTAAACCAACTTGGATCCCTTCTTTCTGGATGAGATCCTCAATCTTCTCCACCAGCAACATCTGATGATCTGAATTGAATGCTCGGGCAACTTTGATACGTTTCAATGCCTCATGAGGATCAAAGCCTGCACCTTTTGCAAACTGACAGATACGTTCTGGTCTGAAGGTATTTTCAGTATCTATATAGATAGCAGAGAGTGGATTTCCATCTTCATCCTTCAATTTCTGCACATTGACTGCTAACTGATGGGCAACCTGGGTTTTTGAGCTTCCGTAGGCACCAAAACATTCGGTGATAGCACCTGTTTCTAAGCCACCATTCATTAACAGGTTAAAGTTTTCACTGCCCACAGAGATTCGCATAATCTTTTCACGCCGCTTTAAGAGCTCATCACCTGACTCGAATCCCATGTCAAGCATGCCTCTGGCAGCTTGGATAACTTTACGGGCAGAAGCCTCTCCCATACCAACCGCATCAACAATCTCTCCCGGAGATGCAACAGCAATAGAGAGTAAGGTACCATAACCAGAAGCTTCAAGCTTCTCAACCGTAGCTGCACCAACGCCAGGCAGATTTGCAATTCCTGGCTCGCGGTCTCGTCTGAGAGAACGTACCTCACGAACATTCATACTTTCTCTTTCCATGCTCTCTCGCTCGTTCTTCATTGTAAGCTCGGATTCCTCAGTTTCATCCATTATTTGGTCTCCAATCTGCTCTTGAATCTGCTCTCCAGATTCTCTGTTTTCTTGTTCTTGCTCCATAAAAACTTGTTTTTGTATTGGTTTTTTCATGCATCTCACCTAGGAAGTTGTTAAGCTTTATATGTTTATATGTCTTTCATAGCCATATCCGTACATCTTGCTAAAAATTGAAAAAAACAGAGGACTTCTTTGGAAAGATTCCTAGAAGTCTTCTGAAAAAGAGGTTGTTGAGGGTGGTATCATAATCCCATTAAAGAACGGGTTCCTCAGGAATAGCTCCTTCAGAAGAGCCTTGTTCCATACCACGGAGTAGCAAATCCTCGTAGACTTTGCTCAAGGCAAGCATAGCCTTTGGCAAATCATTGAGACGCAACGAGTTCGTATGCTGCCACTCTCCGTTCTTATCAAGGTAACTCCTGTCCAGAGTAATGGTTCGGAAAGTTACTGGTTTTCCAGATTTTCCTACACTCTGGTTGCTCCAGACCGTGACTTTAACCGGTCCGGCTCGTATTTTCATTTCTGGCAGATTCTTGCCAGTACTCTTCTGCAGGTCTATTTGTTTTACCTGCATTTGTTTTTGTTGTGTTAGGTGTGTCATGAAAGACACCTCCATTGCTTTTCGCATTTTGTTTCAAACCCCCTTTTTTTGAGGTCCATAAGGGAGAGCTCCTTACCGCAAAGGCATTCACACCTTGGGTTTTTTAGAGTATTTCCTTTATGTCCTCCAGGGGTTGGAGATTACATTGCTGTAGGTATCCGGCATAGCAGGAAACTGTGCCAAGAGATCTACGCAAGGCAATAAGAAGGTAAGAGGAAAGCCTCATTTATATAGCTCACGCAGGGTTGTCCAGTGGGGAGTGCTTTGGTTTGGAAGAAATTGGAAGAAAATCAAAATAACTGCCAAAGCAACCATCCCATAGTTATGAGAATACCTATAAACAGGACTGTTTCAAGAGCTCCACCAGTCTTGAGGAATCCTCTCAACTGGAAATCACTAAAAGGATAGAAAAGACGAACTCCTCGGGGGGTTAATCCATCAAGAAGGAGATGTGAAACAATGCCCAGAGAAAGTGCCATGCTCGGGTAGAGAAACCACGGAAAAAAGAACCACCCAAGGCCAAGAATAGCTGCTGGAAGAAGGAGACTATGCCAGATTCCTCGATGGGAAAACAACCAGCCCACGAGTTTTACTCGTTTGCCAAGCAAGGATCCAGGATGGTCTATATCCGGCAAAAGTGCCCCAAGAGCGACAAGGAACAGAAAAAGAAAGGCACTGACATTTTCGTTACTATCACCATACCTATCGACATACGCGCTTGGAACAAAGACAAGAAACAGCAGTGCAACAACAATACCAAACACAAGATGAGTATATCCACGCATTCGCAACAAAAACCAAACAGCAACTATAAATCTTTGCTTTTACATAATCGATTCTTCTTCAGGATCATCATCAAATTGCTCTTGTTCTGAGTCTGAAGAAGAGGAAGAACTCCCATAGGGCCTTCCATACTCCTGCTTGACTGATTTCGCTTTTGAAGATGGATTAATAAAGGATCCGGTAAGCGTATGAGGAGCTGCTTTTGTATCTCCGGTTAGAGAACGAGGATGAGGAGTTGTCCGGGAGAAACTACTTTCATCATCCAGCTCCCGTTGTAATCGCGTAATTTCTTCTTCTGGATCTGTTTTTGTAACTGCTTGAGCAATGAATTCTAAACGATCAAACATGGTATTCTTAGTGACTCTGCCATTTATTTTAATGGATTCTCCGAGAAGATTTTGCTTGAGTGACTCAAATGCCCCAAGGTTGTCCTTATAGGCAAGAACAGCCGTGCTATCGATTTCAAGCAGCTGGTCAACGACATTACGAAAGAGAACAACGCGGATGGTATCAGTACCATCATCAAGCAAGAGGTTCATAACATAACCGTAGGCAGGAGTTACTTCGCCATGGGCATCACAAGCAAATTGTGCATCTTTTGGCCGTGCACGTTTACTACACTGCGGACAAATCTCATAAAACCGAGGATCAAATGCCTGGACAATAGTGCCAACAATCTCCACATCACTATCTTCCTCACTTAACTCGTGGAGAGGCTTTCGTTTCTTTTCTGGTGGAGCGAGTGTTAACTCTGGAATGGTTTCACCACGAGGATCTTTAATGAGCTTTGTGCGATCATTGACATGGATTTCTTTCTTTCCATTGTTTTCCTTGACATAAGCTCCTTCAATCTTCACCAGATCATTTTGTTTAAAGGTCTTTACCAGTGATGTTTGCTCATTCCAGCAAACAACACGAATAACTCCCGTAGAATCTGCGAGTAAGAAAGCACCAACCTTTCCCCGTCTTTCTCCGGAGACAAATTCCTTGACTTCGTAAACCTGCTGTACCCTACCAATGGTCTCAACATTTCGCATACCCGCAAGAATATTCTTGATCTGCAGTTTTCCTTCCTGCTGCTCAACCACCTTTACCCCAAGCTCATTTGCAATAATATATGCAGCCCCTTCCTTTGAGATCAAGCCAGAAAGTACCTTCATCTTTTCCTTTACTCTCAGTTCTATTTCAGTCGGAGTAAGGTTTGTTTTTTCAGTGATCTTAGAAACAATGTCTTCGTAAGGAATTTTAAACATATGACCTCAGGAAGGTGCAATCGCCGATGGTTTATATATGTTTGGGTTTTCCTCGATAAGAGGGAAAAGAAGCAAAAATCACGAATACTTAAAAAGATTCTGCACTTTCCTCATCAAGAAAGGTGTCAAGAAGATGAGTTAGGGGGATAAGCATGCGAAGACAACAATCTCTCCAGATAATTCCGGAGTACGCTCTTGAGAGCTATACCGAGAAACTCAGAAGAGAATTTCGTGCTTTTCATTTACCAAGACCTATCTATAGCGGAGAGCGAACAGAGCATAATCGTATTGTACTATGCAATCAACCAGCTGGCACGCTTATTGAGCTTCAGGGGCTAGATAGCTACCTTCTCCAGGTGAATCAGGAAACTATTGATGTTTGGCAGGGAAACACCTGCTACCGATGTCCCATCGAAGCATTGGTGTCATGGCAGAGCAGCCGCACGAGACCTATGCCAGCAATAAACGATAAAGGAGAAAGGGTTCACGTCCCTGTTGCTATGGTCAGTATCATCGAAGGAGTTCTTGACAGGGAGTATCAGGGGATATTTCCACGTCATGCACCAACACGAGAACCTTCAGTGGGACAAAACCCCGGACGCATGGCCTATGAGAGCTACAGCTCACTCAGGAAAATTGTGCAGGACAGCTGATGATATGCTCAGAAAGCTGTCTCATTCTAGCGGTCGAAAAGTGGGGGGCTCTACGTAAAAGTAAAGTTTTATTTCTTAAAGCGGGACTAAAAACGAAACGTTTATATATAAGTTAGTATATATTAGTTATTAACTAATAAATATTAATGATTAAAATGTCAGAATCAATACAAGAACAAAGATTAGAACATTCTCCTACTTTGAATACTGTGCTGATGGTAGAGGAAACTCTGAAGAATATGGATGAAAGTGTTATAACTATTGCTGAACTTAAAAGAAGGCTTCCAAAGCAAATTAATCACAATACTCTGAAGGTGATACTTGAGTATTTGGAAGAAAGCAATAAGATAGCAGTGAGTATGAAAGGGATTACCTGGATTCATAACCCTAATCCAAATTTAAGAAGAGCTATTGCAAGAGGGCTTGAATTATGAAAACAGTACGAGTAATCTTATCTCCAGAAGCAGAAGAAGTATATGCTTATCTAAATGAACAAGCACCTACTTCAAAGAATGAGCGTATGATCCTAAATTCTGTGAATAAGAAAGTCGAATTAATCAAAGCAAACCATCATTATGGAGAACCGATAGCAAAGAAGTTGATACCTGATGAATATAAAAAGAAGTATGGTGCGACTAATTTGTTTTGGGTTGAGCTTCCTAGTTTTTGGAGAATGTTATATACACTTACAGATGGAGAAAGAGAGATAGAGATAATTGCTTTTGTTCTTGATGTAATTGATCATGATACTTATAATAAAAAGTTTGGTTATAAAAATAAATGATTTTTTAGTCCCGCCTCTTCTATTTAGGTCTTTTTCTCAATTGAACATAACATCGGAATTCCTGTTATATCCTTTTCCCCTACGCAGTGGGGGGGATGAGGAGGAACGAAGTGACGACGAAGAGTTATGACGCAAGGACATACGATCAGGTGAACAAAGTGAGCAATTAAAAATAGTATCAAAGACACTCTCACCATAGTACAATCAAAATCGGGGCAGCATTTTCTTTTTATTATTGTCGGATAGTAAACTATTTAAAGAAACTGGAGAATCCATATATAAATGACGCTGAATGAACTTTTTCCAGAAATTGGAATATTTGATGAAGGAAGATTACGGGTATCAGGACTTCATGAATTATATTATGAGCAAAGTGGTAATCCAGATGGTAGACCAATAGTGTTTCTTCATGGAGGGCCTGGTAGTGGAACAAATCCTAAATATCGTAGATTTTTTGATCCTGATTTTTATAGAATTATTTTATTTGATCAAAGAGGAGCTGGAAAAAGTACACCTCATGCTAATATTACTGAAAACACAACTCAAGATTTAGTTTCAGATATGGATAAATTGCGAGAGCATCTTGGACTTGATGAATGGATGGTTTTTGGTGGGAGTTGGGGAAGCACTTTAGCATTATCTTATGCAACTTTTCATACCGATAGAGTAAAAGGACTCATTCTTCGTGGTATTTTTCTTTGTAGAGAAAAAGAAATTGCATGGTATTATGAAGAATGTGGAGCGCAGATGGTTTTCCCAGAAGAATGGGAAAGATACAAAGCACGGATTCCTGGAGTTGAGCCTGGGAAGATGGTTGAAGCTTATCATCAATTGTTGACAAGTGACGAGGAAAGTGTAAGATTAACTGCTGCTTTAGCATGGAGCAGGTGGGAAGCTGCAACATCAAAACTAGAAGATGATGGAAGTTTAACAAGTAAATTTGAAGATCCACATCTTGCTTTGTCTTTTGCTCGGATTGAGAATCATTATTTTAGAAATAGAATCTTCTTACCGTCCGATGATTATTTACTTGGAGAAGTTGCAAAGTTACAAGGAGTTCCAACAAGAATTGTTCAAGGAAGATACGATATGGTTTGTCCGATTGGAACCGCATGGGAAGTTAAGAAAGCAATGAAATTACCTGATGAAGAATTCCGAGTTGTAACTGCGGGTCATTCAGCATTAGAACCAGCAATAAGAAGCGAGTTAGTACAAGCGACACAAGACTTCAAAAGATACTTCTAGCTGCCCCGATTCTTTCTCTATAATTTTACAAATGCGTAAGCATCTTCAAGGTGAGAGTGTCTCTTTACAAAAATTAAGTGTGTCCTGAGTAATAATTAATCAGTTCAATATCTATCGATTTTTCCTTTATGCTTCCTGTACTCTTGCAGAGCTTATAGGTTTTATCTAGATTATCAACCGTAAGTTTCATTTATGCAACCTCAGCAATGTCTTGTATCCGACCTTTTATGACATATCCATTGATTATGTTTTTTATAAGCCCTGTCTTTACTTCTTCTATCTCTTCCTTGTTTTGGAATAGATATAATTCTATGTTCTTTTGAAGTTTAAGTTCATAAACGTTTTTATCAAAATCCGAAATATCTCCAAAAACAAAAATGTCAATATCTGAGTCTTTATACCAGTCTCCTTTTACGATGCTTCCGAATAATATGATTACCTTAGCTGTTTTGAGGGATAAGAGTTTTGGAATAAGCCCGCTTTTATGAAGTTGTTCTAAGGCATAAACTCTTTTTAGAGAATAATAAATAGGATTATTACTTCCAACGGTGAAATATGGAAATGTTCCTTTTTCATTTATATGTTTAAGTAATCCATCAGATACATATTTTTTTAACCATTTGTTCGCCACTCGTTTTGTAATTTTTGCTTCCCTAACTACTTCCTCAAAATGCCATTCTTTTAGAGGGCTATTTTCTAAAATTAGTTGTAGTACATTTTTTTCTTTACTTGGGCTTGCCATAATTAGTATACCTGAGATATACTATTTAAATCTTTCGGAAGATCAAAACATTTGAGCTAGATTTGACCACGGAGTTCTTTCTTTCATTGCTCGCTACCTCCCTCGTCTGGGACAATAGGCTCTTCAGGAATAAACGAAGGTGTTGATAGCATAAAGGAATACGTTGCACCCTCATCAGTAATGGTTAGCGCTGAAATTCCTAAACCAAGGGCCTTTCCTAGTTCTACAGGAAGAACATTCGTTGCATCATCCTGGGCAACAATGGCAACTGCATAGACAGAAGTCGTTTCAGGAGGATGACAGGCAGGAAAGAACGATCTTTCAAGATAGACCGGGCTTGTTGTCCCAAGAAGATATGACCGTGGATTCTGTCCTAATTCGTCACACTGATAATAAAGGATATATCCATCAAGGTCATTCTGGAAGGGATAGGTAGGAACGAGATTTCCAAGAACCTCTGTCCATGAAAAATGAAGAGGATCATTTACCGTTTGAATGGTTAATGGCTCTAGCTGGAATGTTGTTAACCCTGGACTTAACGTGTCAGTGGGTTGGGCAGAGGGAAGTTCTCCTTGCGTACGTATAAAACGCTGACCTTCATCCTGATTGTTTATCTCAGCACCATTTTCACCAATAGCAGTAACTGCCACAAAATAATTCTGTTCTTCTAATCCTGTAAGCACATAAAAGAATTCCTGGGTTGTCTCAAGAAAATAAAGCTGATTCGTTTGTACTAATTTATTCCCATCAAAGAGACAGGCTATCTGTCCTAAAGGGCTTGTCCGCTTCAACGTACAGGAATCAAAGCTCATGCTTGAAAACATTCGGTAATCAGTGGCAGATAACTCAAGCGAAGGAATTGTTTTCTCAGAATCCTGAGGATCTTGGATTACATGATTAGCAATAGGTTGATCTTTGAAGTCTGTGGTGGCATAATACACCTTGTAGGAACGTATCTTCTCCCACGGACTTTTCTTGAATTTAACAACTAAAGAGCCCTCACTTCCGGGGAATGGAAATACCGTAACATCTTCTACTGGAGGAGGGGGCTGTGCGACAAAGGTTAGGGCAAAGCGATACTGAACTGGATACAGAGCAAATGATTTCGGATAATCCTCCTGAGTCATAAATCCCTGTTTTGAGCGAACGCAAAAGGCTCTACTATTTTCATTTTGTTCTGCTCCTTTTGTTTTTTCATCCTCGGTTTTTTCACGACAAAGAGTTCCATCCCAGAGACAATCATAAGTACATGGATCTCGGACACAATAGTCAACCGTGGCATAATCTTGACAGATCTGTGGGGTTTTCTGTGGACAACGACCACAATTGGTAAAATCGCCTTCAGCATCAAAGAAGGGAACAGTATAAGGATCCTTGAGACAGGCTTTTTCTTCTTCTGTTCTTGGCTCGCAGTAGCCCAAGGACCAGGAAAATTCTTGCTGGGAAAGACTCGGTAAACTCAGGGTGATACACTCATCAAGATCAGCGGCATTGGCACAATTTTGTATTAAATTCCGTGCATGACTGGCAAGTGTTTGATAGGTCCCTACGAGATCATAATGGGTAGCAATTCGAAAAGATGGTTTGACCGTGTAGCTACCCCCACCGCCCTTTGGATTTTGTTCTGGTTCTTTTTGGATTACCGCTTGTAAGGAGTCATAGGGATTCATTGCCTCCTTGTTGACATAAATACCAAAATGAAGATGAGGTATGGTTTTTCCTGGCAAGCCACACAGATGGATACCATCGACTACCGGACAGGATAATCTACAGGCATCATTGCTCGTACAATCATTATAGCAACCAATATTATCCCCGGTCTCACCCAACACCTGGCCCGTGGCAACAATATCACCGGCCTGCCAATTTTGTGCATAGGTTCCCATATGCGCATAATAATACTCTATATTCGGATCATCAACATCACGGATGAGCATACGATTTCCTCCATAAGGATTGCACCATGCCTTAACAACCGTTCCTGGACGGACAGCAAGAATAGGTTCAGCTGGATTTTCTGGCATGACATCGGTTCCTTCATGCGTTCTTTTCCCTCCACTACGCGAATTTCCCCAGTCATTAGAGAAGCTTACCGTATCAGGATTGGCATAGGGAAAAATATCAAGGCTTCCTGCATAACTTGGACTTCCAGTCAAAAACAGCAGATCATTTCCTGCAACGCCAACAATTTCGTTATCAAGATAATTAAAGGTTCCATCAGATAAGGAGAAATCTGCTTCAGGATAAAGACCGAGATATTGACTAAGCAATGGCCCGAAGAGCTCGATAAATACTACTGGAAGGTCTTCTGCTGGGTAGCACTCTTCGGTTTTATTATTCCACAGCGCATAGCCTTGATACGTACCACAAGGACTTTCTTTGTTAGAACCTCCTTTCTGGGCTAAGGTATGTATGGTGTCATAGGCACTTAGTTTTGCAGCCTGATCAAGATAGAACAACGCACGTTCTCCTTTCTGATAGGTCTGAAATACCTCAGCTTGTTTTTCTCCAATAAACCGGTCTTCAAACCGGCCATACGATTTTGCAAACCATAACAGCGCGGTAATCATAACAACGGCAAAGAGAATAACCAAGATGGGATGATACAGAGGAATACTCGCTTTCTTAGCCTTATTCAGGGAATATTCTCCCAGAGTATGCTGGTTATGGATTCTCATGGTTTTTCTCAGTGTTATTTGTCTTCATCGGTCGATGCGGCTGCACGACTGGCAAGAATGCTGACATAGATGGTTTTGGTTTCACTTCCTGGAAGATATGCTCCCCCTGCTTGTTGACAGAGACTACCCCTCATCAAACAATGCTCACCCTTATATTGAGTAGATGGAAGACGAAGGAGGATTGACTGAATTTCGCCACGAACAGGTGGCCCTTCAGATATCCAAACAGCATACGCCATGATACGCTCGTTTTTGAATTGGGGATCAATGTAATGGTAAGTCCATTGGTTCAACACCTCAGTAGATTGACTGGTCAGCAAGGCTTCGTATTTCTCAGGATTATGGTACCACAAAACAATAAGATCTGCCATGGTCATGGCCTCACCATCCACAGTTACTGGAGTACGGAGATAATTCAGCAGGGTAAGATCCCAATGGAGTTCTAAGCCTGAGCCAAGAACATTGCTGGTATTAATATATGATTTTTTCTGTTCTGCAATGGTATCAGTCTGTAGTGCTATAATAAAAAAGAAAATAATGACCAACAGAGCAAAAGCCGTATAAGAAAAAAAAGCAGTAGTAACCGTTCCTAGTCCTTTTCTTGCTTTTCTGGGTGTTGTTTCTCGAATTTCTCTGTTCAGATAATACTGGTTCTTAATCATTGGGAATGACCACACTGATTTCAAGGATTTTTTGTTCAAGAGTTCCGTCTTTTGTTCTGGCCAGCACATACAATTGTTGCTTTTTTTCTCGTGCTCCACCAGGACCAACATAGGCTGAATTGCCAAAGGCTTTTGCCAGCGTACTCCAATACTCGTACTTAGCTTGATTGTAATAAACGATTGTTTCCTCAGTACCAGAAACACTCTTGAGACGAAATTGTGCTGCGACGTGGTTATTCTCCTTGCCAAAACTGAATGCTCTATCCAGAGAATGCGCAACATTTTCTGCATTGAATCTCTGGATATCAATGATCCCCGGATACACTCTTCCGGTGCCAGGATCACGGTAAGAAAGTCCATGAGGGGAGTACAGAAAACTGTTGATAAACGTTGCTGCTTCTGGCTCGAACACATCAATACCGGTTACGAGAAATTCTCGGATAAGAATGATGGCCACGATAAACACAATAACAAGAAATAGTATTTTCGGAATCCACATCACCGTAGTAATCGGGCCTATACCTTGACGGTTTTTCAGGGCTCTCTGTTGTTTAGCCCATCGTAACCATCCAGGAAGAGATACGCTCATGATGCCACCCCGTAATAGGTGTTGATGGCCTCATGCAATGCCTGTGCAAGCTCACGGTGTTTGTCCAGCATGACATTCTCCTCTCGAGGAATCTGGATATTTCCTAATTCAAATTGAACCGCAACATGCTGTTTTCCAAAACCTTGGTTCTTCGTAAGGAGAGAATCATCACGTTCAAGGATAGCAACTTGCGTAATGTCTGGATATTTTTCAAGCAGGGTGTTTATTGCAATACAGGCGAATTTTTGACTGTAAGGGGAGTCTGGAGGAATAAACGCAATAACTGGGTTTTCCTCAGGAAGTGTACTTCCCGTGTGGATACTTAGAACAAAGTCAGTATCTTGGCCAATCGGCAACAGTCGATCAACAACAGCATCAGGTTGTTCTTCCCTGGTGAGCTTGGCTGACAACCTTGTCGCAAAATATGATGCCACACTGTAGGCTACCTCTGCTTCGGCGAACAGAGCATCTTGAGCATTGACATAGCCCCTATCTCTTGATCCCTCAATGAGATCACCATGACTTGGATCGACGACAAATGAACGCGTAGCCACATCTGCCTGTGTTTGAAGCTCTGCAAATACTGAACAATCCTGTCTGAGTAAGTTTTTCTCAGGAAGTGTGCCAACGGTTATCTCATCACCAATCTTACTGAACTGAAGCATGGTGATAGGTGTCTTGATATCCGTCGTGAGAAAAGAAATATTATTTGCAAGGAAAAGATCAGCATAGTGAGGATAGGCTGTAAGGCTAGGCTGATTTTTCTCAGTCATGGCAACCGTGTAGGTATAATACAAATAGTTGAATTGAGACATATTCAAAAAAGTATCTGGAAGCGTATAACTATAATCAATGTTTCCTGGAGCTGCATAGATCGCATCGATTAAGAGTGCTTGATCTCGGGTAACATAGAGCTTCTCAACCAAGGTACCTTCAGCACTGGATTTGGCATAGGCAAGAAGAACGAGAAATGTACTGACCAGAAGAATAAGATCAATAATCACTTCTGCAACAACCATACCTCTCTTTGCATGGTACAATGTATGGTACAAACAGGATATCCCTCTTTTTTTTGCCACCATCCAACGACTATAATGATTTTTGTATTTATACCTTGTGCTTTTCTGAGCTTCATCCAGAAAAAGGGCTAGCAGCCTCAAGTCAAAATTCAATTCCATACATGATCACGGGCGTTATGAGGGGTGGCTCCCTACGGGAACATAGCCCTTTTACATCACCGGTCAAGAATTTTGAAGCTACTAGCCTGAGCGGTAGCGAATTTTTGGATGGAGCTGCTTTTCTGAAAGAGTAATCAAACACACGCCACGCTGATGGCGTGCATCATATACGTTGACCTAACACTGGTTCCTATACGTTATTGGCAATCGTCCTAAAACTGCTTTCCCGTTGCTGCTCGATAATCGCTGAGCGCTTTAAGGCAAGTCGCTGTGGTAAAAATCCTGTTTTGGTCACTTGCGTCTTCTCGCCAGCACGAAGGGTAAGTCCACGGTTCGGCGTTCATCGGTGATGGGAAACGCAGGATGGGTTGCGTGTTCCAGCTCCAGTCATCAGTTCGCTGCATAGCGAGGAGTCTCTCGACCCGAGCATCTATGATGGGCCTGGATGCTTCGTCTTCTGCCAGTGCCTGGATCGAGAGTGCGAGATAGAATGGAAGAGAGGGGACGTTGGCGTCGTCAGCCAGCCATCGCTGAGCAGCACCCACTTCTTTCTCGAAACCAAACGGGCGAAGGGCTTCGGCCGCGTGCTTCGTCGTGTAGACATCGCTCGTCCACCAGTAAGCCCGCCAAGACCCGTCAGGAAGCTGAGAGTTGAGCAGATAGCATACTGCGCGTATATTGGTAGGTAATGCTAGAAGTGCAGAAGCGGTCACGTCAGTCGTTCCTGCGCACCATCCTGCGACCGACATCTCCAGAGGGATGCGCGTGTACTGCCTGATGGCCTCTTCGCGATACGTCGCAAAACTGCCGTCCGTATGCTGATGAGCGGCAAGGAAACTGCGCGCATTCACCAGTTCGTCTTCAAAGCCGAAATAAGAAAGAAAACGGACTGCGAAGGCAGTCGAGTCGGCATCCGGAACAATCTTGTGATTATAACTAAAGCCCCCACCCTCGCGCTGGCGTTTCAGGACGCTCTGCGCAGTTCTCAACAATTCGTCTCGAGGGGTGCCGGCGCGAAGCATATTCAGCCCGACAAATGAACTGACCCAATCTGCACTCTCTCCATGATGCCGAGTTAGGAAATTATACCACATTCCATTTTCAGGGTGACGGCTATCGAGCACGAAGGCCGTGGCACGGGCAATAGCATCATCGATGTTTGTCATCATTAAAGAGAAATAACCAGTAGACTTTAAAGGTTTGGTGACGTGCGACGTTTCAAGAGAACCCACCAGTCAAAGACTGGATGGAATACTCACATTCAACGTAAGATAATGCCCGAAGAAGTAATAGACTCTACTCGTTGAATGTTCTCGTAATGACTACCCGCAATATTTCGTTTGTCATAATCAGTGACAAGGTTAGGAAAGTGTCGATGTTCTTCATAGACGGTCTGGACAGCCCGTTCTAGATCGTCAGAGGTCACACCCCGAGCTCCACCCTTAATCTCTCGCTCTATTGCTAATAACGCCGCTCGATATACCGTATCTCTGATAAGTTTCCCACTCATGAGATCAGAAAAATCAACAAGGTCATATGCTCTTTCCCAATACACGATTCTGGCTATGGGACGGGAATGAGAAAACAACGAATCCGTAACCCTTTTTGCCATATCCTTTAGAGAGGATCCATCAAAGTCTGCCACTCGAGAATCCAAGGCTACTTGTTTTAAGTAAATGGAAAAAATAGACTCTGTTCCTTCCTGACTCGGACGAGGAACATAGATCTTATGTTCCCATCGTCGAATAAGCGCACTATCAAGCAGTTTCTCTCGATTTGTTGCGGCCATACACACCACATTCTCGAGTTCATTCATGCCATCTAATTCTACTAATAATTGATTAGTAGCAGTGTCATAAACTCGTGAATTCTCTCCCTGTCCTCGCTCTCTTCCGATCGAGTCAATTTCATCAACGTAGAGGACCAATGGACCACCGTCTCCTGCCACCTCTCGAGCAAGACCAAAGAATGTCCTCAACTTTCTTTCTGTACCTCCCACGAGTGGATAACGACGAAAAACATCAGGATACAAATAAGGTAACTCCACTACCTCTTGCACTTCGCTAACAACGTGATCAAGACCACCGACTGCATCCCAGGTTACATTCGGGAATTCCACTAAAGGAAGCGATGCACGACTAATTACATCGAGAATATGTCTTTCTTCATCATCAAAGATGACCTCATCTCCTACCCGCAATCCTTTACCACCAAAAATGACCGCTTCGTGGCCATCCCTACCAACCATTACTCTTCCCTGATCTAAGAGTCGAGTAACTTGGGCAACAGGACCCGTTAACACATGGCTTTTTACTCCTTGAATGTACGTTCTTTGGGCGTTTGTATAGACCTCTCTGCCTGGAGTAAGCTGACGTCTTATATCCGGATCATACTTGGCTGTATATTTGTTGCCCTGTACGTCCTCAATCTCTACCGTGGATTTAGAAACCGATACTACTCTTGCGGTATCAGCACCATGATTCTGCAAAGCTCGAATTTCGTTCCAGAGGCAGTCTATCTCACTGTCATGATCCTTTTCCAAAAAGCGAATATGCTCTTCTAGTCGCTGTATTGTTTCCTTCTGCGACGGCTCTCCTACCTCTTCTGCAGTTGCTGCTAAAGGCACATCCACTAATTTCCCTACTTCCTCATTGGACATAAGGAAGAGGAATCCCAGTAGTTTTTATATAATTTACTTAAAGACGCTTAAGAAATGTCGATTGACCTAATCTAAAGGAGCTTTTTCCTTGCAACGTGACGTAGATATGTCCCAGATACATCCGGTAAGTGGAGCAATATAGCAGGTATCATGGGTACAATCTAAACCCTCGCTGTCAGTATAATCCTGACAACGAGAAACTTCTTTACAATGGCATGGTCGAGCCTCTACGTTGTAAGTCGAAGTCTCCTTATTCAGGCAACAATAGCCCTTTTCAATAAGATTGGCGTTACAGGTACACGGCGTACTAATCGGTTCATTTGCTGGACAGGACGGCCAAATACACGCTAAAGCACAGGCATCATTTGGCTGATAAACACAGTTAGCTTTCCGGGTGCTACATGCTCTGCCATCAATAATCGTCGTTGCTTCAACACTTACCTCGGTTCCCGGCTTTAGTTGCTTACACTGCTCAGCTGAATAGTCAGAACAAAGAGGAGGAACAAGTTGGCGTAACTGTTCATAGCGCTGCTGTGGATCAAACTCTTGGTCTTGATCTACTAAAAATGGCTTTTCTGCAATAAAAACATACGTCTTATCAGCCTTAACATACTTCTCAAGGTACATGGCGCTTGTCTTCCACGTCTCACAATCCCCGTACACTAAATAACCATAACGTATACCTTGTGGTTCTGTTTCCGGCGGATACATGGTAACAATGGTATGAGAATCAGACCGTGTACGTCGTTGTTTTTCAGCTTCGAATTCACCAACTGCTACGGCCATATCAACAGATCGTGGCCTCATGAAAGTAATATCTCCCGCAAAGAGAGTACATTGGGGTTTATCCCAACTCTGAAAGACACACAGACATGCAGATCCTTTACAGAGAGATGGTTTTTGAATAACATCCAGATGAACATTTCCACAATTAGCAATAGCACCTGTTCCAAATTCACTTTTTGGCTCCCATGTTGTATCGAACCCAATGACAAAATAAGGGTCATCAAGAGTAAAGAGAAACTGCTCAACTGCTGCAAAATCCTTTTTATCTTCAAGTAAGTCTTGGACCTCTGCAGTTAAGGTGGTAAAGCTGGTAACGCTTTCATCAGGCCGCTTGATAACGCTTGCATAGAGATCCTGAGCAAAACCAAAAAGAACCAAAATAAAGATAGCTGAGAGAACAAGACTAACCACCATCCAGGTCGGAAACTCTACTGAAGCTTTTCGAGTATACTGCCAGCGTAACTGGCGATTTTCTCTGGGACGCATGGTGTTTTTCTCTCCTAACTCTTATAGTTTGCTCAATTTCTCCTTATTTCATCCGTCTTATTTCTTTGTTTGGCAGTTTTCCTTTGGTCCATGGATTTTCGGATCAGTATCATCACAATCGCATTCCGCAGAGTTACGGTACCCGTCTCCGTCTTGATCTTCTCCACCACCAAGAATAACCAAACAACCTTGCTCAGTATCGGTTTTGTTTTGTGTCGCTCCAATGGACACAAGAAATTTCTTCACCATGCTACTGCCAACAAATGCAAAGATTGCCAAGAACAACAAGGCAAGGATTAAGAGAACCAGCAACCAGGGGACATCACCTTTTTTTTGCTTGATGAACTTTAGTTGTGTCATTTTTTTCATAAACCCTCACCCTGTTTCTCGCTTTGTACAGCATACTTTTTTTTCATCGCAATCAACAAAAGGAACCTCTGTTTCTGTTTTTGGATCGCATGATGACTGACACGTTCCTCTAAGAGCTTTACAGGTAATTGTGCAACAAACCCGATCCTTAGGACAGGTTAAATCGACCTGACCAAAACCCGAACAGGATCCCTGAGCAACACATTCCCCACCCTTTGTTTCGCAGTCCTCAACATTCTTGTTAAAGAAGCGTATTTTGCCAGTCATAAGCATGACAATGATAATCAGTGCAATAAGCGCAAGAGCAGCCATGACCACATAATTGATGGGTAAACCCTGGCCTTGTCTCTGCTGTTTATTGTTCACGGAAGTTCACCACCAGTTCAGCAGGCATTACCACATCTGCGATATCATCCTGCCATGAAGAAACGCTTGCTGGATCGGCAAGAGTACTGAGCAATAAAAATGATTCCTGGGTGTCAGCAGAGGTACAGGTAAACGGGGCTGGGCTTATTGACGGCAAGAGAAATCCCTCAAGTTCTTGGTCGTCACAATTACCATCCTCATGCGCCTTGGCAAGTACATCAGTACACTCTAAGGTAAGCCCGCCTTCATTACCCCTATCAACAAGATGCCCACAAAAGGATTTGGTAACACCATCACGCATCAATTCGTTATTCATTTCAAAGTGCATCACGTCAATCTTATACTGAAGCACGTCAGCAAAGGATGAAGCCGTAGGAGCAAGGGTAAAGGAAAATATTGCCTTAACTTCTTCACGGTTCTTTCCTTCTTTATCTTGGGCAAAGACAATGAGATTATAGTTTTGTCCCTCAAGGAGGTTTTTGATTTCAACCGTATATTTATCTTCGGTAGGGGACGCTGGGATGGTATACTGTGGTGACGCTGGTTCTTTTTCACCCTCTTTGAAAAGGAAAACAAGAAACTTCTGAAAGTCCTTATTCTTTTCTTCCATCTCCCAAGCAATGGTTGTTGTCAGATAATCGTTTTGTTCAACATGTAAGGTAAAGGCATGTTCAGGAGCTTCGCACAACGACAATCCAAAGGCTAGGGGGACTTTACAGAGCGTATCACTCAAACCCTGTGCCATGCTTTTTCCTTTGAACGGGATAAAGAGACCAATACCAAAAACCACAAGCACGAGGATCCACACGGTAATTTCCCATTGCATCTCCGCCTTTTTATTCGCTACATTAAAGGGTTTCATGGTGAATGGGGGTTCGATTTCTGTCTCATAGGTTCTAATAGATGTTACTAAAAAAACTGGTTACTCCTTCCAGATTTCCTTTAAGGATAAAGAGAATGATAAACAGGACAACTAAGGTTACTAGAATCAAGATAAGGGTAACTAAACTCCATTGAATAGACGCTTTTCGCTTAGGTTGGGGGATTGATAGCGGAATCATTTTGTCGCCAGTTGCTTTGCTCTATCTTGCAAATTTCTTACTATCTCACTGCTATCTCAGTTATATCTTCGTATCAGTTACTCTATTTAAGGGTTTCTGCGTGTTGAGCTAGGTAGTCCAAATCTTAAGGTGAAAGTATGGTCTGTTTTGCCGGGAGATAATCACACTCTAAACTACTCAAGTATTCTGTGGTATACGGTACCAACATATAACCAACATTGGCTGTCTGTTCAATGGTTCCTGTCTTTTGGGCAACTGCACCCCCCGCCAACGCGCCTGTACCTGCACCAGCGCCAATGATCAGGAGAACAGGAATAGTACCTACGCCACTAAACAAGGCAATGCCTAAACCAACAGCACCAAGTGCACCCGAGCCACCACCAGTCCATTCCCAAAATGCTGAGGTTGTCTCACCGCCTTTGTTGTACATAAAGATGGTTGCTAAATCAGTGTCTTTTGTGGTGATTACCTCGTCAGGAAAAGACGGAGCTTGTGCTTGTAATGCTGCACGATTTTCTTCAGGAGAAATTCCGGTGAGGTATTCATAATAGGATATCTCTTCCAGACTCTGGTTATCAAGAAGACGCTGAAAGGTATGATCCATCAGATAGTTCTGAATCTCTTCAGGGGTAAAGGTAAGTTCATTGGTAAACTCTAGGCGATGACAAACCACACAGTAATTGGTTTCCTTGTCCAGCAGAGCATCGAAGACACCTTTATTTTTAAAAAGGTTCAGCCCATCACCATCAAACTGCCACTTACATTTTCGCATAGCTTCGGCAATCTCATGCAAGGCATCATCATTCTCACGAGCTCTATTCTTGATGTGCTGCGTTGGACATTTAATATCAGAGGAAACATCAACACCCTTGATATGTAGTCCTGCATGAGCCAGCACACTATCACGGCAGATCTGCTCAGGCACAGTTCCTCGAAGAATATTTCCAACGCTTAACTCTAATTTTAGCATGATAAATAAGATAACCAACGTAATAACTAGTCCAACAATAACATACTCACCAAAATGATCTGCCTGTCCTCTTTTTCCTCTTTTTTGACGTATCATATATTCTCGTTTGAGAGTACGATGATTTTATTTTTGTGGATTGTGATGGACTAATTGACATCCCAAATCGCCAAGATGCTCGGCATCAACAAACACAACCATTGCAGCTGTACCAACCTGTGCAAACCACGTGAGGCTGATAGAGGTTCCATAATACACCACATAATATTTCTGGGAGGGACTAATGCAATCGTTTCCTGGAACTAAAGCAGTATCTTTACCAAAACGATCCTCAACATCGCTTCTGTAAGCATCTAATGTCGTCTGACTTCCATAGAGATAGGCAAAATACGTTTTGTTTGTCCCATCAAAATTTCCTGCTTTCCACGACTGCATCTTCTCGTTTGACAGCGTATCAAATAATCCACAGACCTTTTCTTGAGCAAAATCAACCTGAACTTTTCTTTCGAAATCAATTTCTCCGCCGATAAAACAGGCAACATCTTTTCCGAAAAGACTTTTTTCGGTACTATGAGCAATGCCTTCTATGGCCTGATACCAGGTCAAGCGTGCACTGTTTGCAAATTCATTAAAGATAACGGTTTGATCAAGCTGCTCATCATCCCCGTTATCTTCTAAAACCTCTTTGTAAGAAAATATCTTCTGGTAGGTCATGCATTGTTCAGGAAATCCCTTGATTCCTGTTGGTGCATAGCGATCTGCAAGCAATCCAGAACGGCAGGATTCAATAGCACTCCCTCGAGTAAGGCTTGCATAGAGCTTCGTTGTTAAAGGAAAAACAACCATGACTAATGCAGCTACAACAAAGAGAATAACTGCAAGTTCCTTTGCTGCAATGCCTCGGGTATTCATGGTAAGCGTCGTTGTTAAGGTTGCGAGTGAAGTTTAACTGAAAAGTTGTCTGGTTATCGACCAAAAAATAGCGACAAGCACGATAATAATGACGGCAAAAAGTACCAACAAAATAATCGTCTGCAAACTTAAATCCAAACCTCTTTTCTGCACCATACAAAAGTTATCAACCAAGAGAATATATAAACCTTTTGCTCATTAACGACGAAGAGAACATAAGGAACAGAGAGGGTATAGCTCTCGGAACCAAATCTTTTTAATCAAGAGATAAATAATCTACTTTGACTGTTCTTTTATGATCTTTAAGACAATAAAATTTTCCCCGATCTGATTGACCCTTATTTTCTTCAAAAAGTGAGGGACTTCCCCAACTCCAAAATCTAAGAACTATCCCGCAATAATCTCCGCCGTCACGTGCCATTGCATAAACATGCCACCTATGATTTCCTTCTCTATTAACCCAACGAGTCTCTTTGTGAACAATGAAGCTGTATTTTGTTCTTTTCTTAATCTCCCATTTTAACTCCAATTTGTTTAATGTAAGAAATTCTTTAAGTTCTTCTTTATTTATTGCACGATATAGAAACATATATTATTTTTATCAGTCTATTATTATATAAAGATTTCGCTTGCCATTTAAACAATGCTCATCCGTCACCACTAAACAATATTTATAATCTCCAAAATAATTCTTTACGCTATGAACCAATACGAAGAAAAACTAAAAAAGTTTTTACATGATAAAAACATTCAAGGTGAACATCTACATTTTAGCCAATCATGTCACTCTGTAGAGGAAGCAGCACAAACTGCAAATGCAAATACCGATGACTTTGTTAAGAACATCTGTATGATTGATGCACAGGGGAACCTTATTGTTGCTATTGTTAAAGGTGAAGACAGAGCGAGTACCTCACAGGTTGAAAAGGCCTTGCATATTCAACGACCAAGAACCGCTACACCCCGGGAGATTTTAGAGAAGACAGGTTATCCTTGTGGTGGAACTCCCTCGTTTGGTTACGAGGCAAGATTTCTCATTGATCAAAAAGTAATGGAAAAACAAATAGTTTATACCGGTGGTGGTTCTGAAAATTCTCTGGTAAAGATTTCTACCCAAGAATTACAAAAAGCGAATCATGCTACTATTGCTAGGATAAGAAAGTAAAGTAAAAGGAGCGAATTTCACAACTCACAGCATTCTCCAGGGCAATCTTTCCATGGCTGGTTGTCTTTTTTGGGAATGAAAACACCTTGTTCGGCCTCACAGGTACCCTTAGATTCATAGCACTCCCGTTCAAGACCTGGCATTTTACATATTCGTTCGTAAGAAGTCCCACTCTCGTTGATATCCTTACCAAAGATCCTCAACTGTGTAGTAAAGATTACCAGAAGGACAATAAGTACAATAATAACAAGGACGGCAATAACAACTGTTGTCAGAGAAAGTCCCTGGCCTGATCTCATCGTTCCACCACAAACTATTCTACAAAAGCTCACAACCGCTTTAACAGCAAACTAAATCTAAAGCGTAAAAATTGTCAGATACACCACAGCGATGGCGGCTGACGGATTTGCTCGGCAAATCCTACGAAGTACCCCGCAACTGGTTACGCTCAGTTGACACGCAAGGAAGAGCATAAAGCTCTTCGCCGTGGCTATCCAGGCAACACGAAGGCCACGAAGTGCAACTTTATGTTGCACCTTTTTGATCAAACTTCGGTAAAGTTTGGGGGGCGTCCCCCCCTTCGTCAGCGCCCATAAGGCGTGCGACGAGCCGAGGGTTGGCTCCTTCGGAGCTGGGCTCGTAGGACAAAACCGAAGATATGAGGTTTTGACCGTCGCACTGCCATAAGCGGCGCTGTAATTGTAAAAGTTTGCTGAAATAAACACTTTACGTTAGAGGAATTACAATATCTGAATGCAACAGACATTTCCGGTTGGACTTCCATCTGGTGTTTTCTCACAGTCACTATTGGGAATCTTTGCATAACCAGAAGGACATGCATTTGCCTGACACTGTCCACCTTTTGAAACACAATTTTCAAGATCAGCACTAAACAATCTGATCTTTCCAGTAAAGATAAGAACCAACACAATGAGAACAATAAGGACCAAAACAGCTATGATAATGGTGTTTAAACTTAATCCCTGGGCTTTGGTTTGTTTCTTGTTTCTGTACATCGGATCATCACCATAACCTACTTATTACTTCCACTACCCGACTTCTACTCTATCTACGTCATATCAGTTTACGTCATCTCTCTGTTGACGTCATCTATCTGTTGTGACGTCATGCTAGGGGCATGCAACACAGATCGTTTGTCGGATCCTTATCATTATTGCAGTTCGTGTTTTTGATGACATACTGATCAGGTCCACAGGAGCCACTGCACGTACCACCTTTTTCCTGACAGTTGGTTAAACTTTTCCCGAAGAGATCGACTTTTCCGGAAAAAATAACCACTAAAATAACCAACACAATAATGCCAAGAGCTGCAATAACAATCACATTAAGGCTTAATCCTTGAGCCTTTGTCATACCTAAACACTCAATTCCAAACAACAGACTTCATCGGTTGGTTCACCGCTCTCATCAGCACATTTCCATGCATTGTAGTTACGGAAACCCTCTTCACAATCAGGACCTGTTTGACACTCGCCGCCATTCTGAACACAGTCCTTAACCTGGCTTCCCCAGATATTAATCTTACCCGTAAAAATAAGCGCTAAGACCACAAGAACAAGTAATGCTAAGGCTGCAACAATGATAACATTTAATGAAAGACTCTGAGCTCTTTTGTGCATGAATACCACCTCTTCGCTTGTTAGCGTTTTCTGAATCGAATAACCCCTTAAGGAGGAGGGTATATATAAAGGTTGTTATCGTTTTTAAATGCTCGAAAAGGTTATCATGACCTTAAGGAACAATGCCACCAAAATGGCGTGGGCGTCCTTGAAACACCTTCTTGAGTGTTTCAGGATCATATCCCTTAGGAACCTTACCGGTATCAGCATAGATAAAAAGGACCGTATTAAAGACGCTATTCGCTACATTAAAGATCAGAATGACTGCTAAGAAATAGAGCACCGCAAAAGTAAGAGCAATAAATATGCCTACCAGTCCAAATACTGAAAGAGCGAAAAAAAGAACTACGGCAATAATAAACCCAAGGATAAGAAAGAGAAATTCCATCAATCCAAGACCATAATACCGTATCAAACTCTCTCCCCAGGTCTTCTGCAAGATTTCAAAAGAACGTTTAATGGCTGCAAATGGACCAAGATTGTAGTAAACCATACCAGGGACGACAAAGATCGTAACAATACTCCACATCATGCCAAAGAGAGATGCCAATATTCGAGTAAATACAGCCATACCTCTTCCTCGACCTTGACCTAGCTGTTCAAGCATACGCAAGAGTAATCCAACGGTAGCAGCAACAAGACTCCACTGTAAAATAAGAGGGAGCTTTTTCAGGGCAAATCCGAGACTTTCGGTAAACGTTGCATTCTTTCCTGAAAAACGCTGTTTTGTCGTGTAGACAACACAGACATTAAAGAACGTAGCAATAAAGGACAGCCCTAAGTACGTAAAAAAGAGGAGTCCGTATTCCAACAACCCATATTCCTGCGTTACACCATTGATAAGATGCACGATAATGGTGGGAAATAAGATGACTACTATGAAAAGCAGAGAAAAGATACCTCCACATAAGGGAAAGAGCAAGAGCTCTTTGTCCTGTTGCATAACACGAAAACTAAGCTTGGTCAATTCCCAACTTCGTGCAAAAACACCTACCATGATAAGGTAAACATATTTCTGCTATATAAGTTTTGTTATAGGTTAGTGTAAATCGAGAACCTGTTATAATAGAAAACCTAAATTTTTAATATTATTTGTTAGGTTTTCTAGTATATAATAGAGGAAAAAACATAGTAAATACTATTGTCCTCTATTATAGAACCAAGGGCGTCAATGTTTACGAGTAATGTATGGGCACACTGGATAAGATGGGCTTAAGGCTTACATAAATCCAAGCGGATCATTAACGGGGCACCAGAAGCAAGAGGAAGGGGTTGTAATCCGGGTTTTTCTTTTAATGCAGCAGCAGAACAGTTGCCATCGACACTAAGAACACTCTGCGGAGGAATGGTAGCAATGGTTGCATTAAAGGTATACCTTCGATGCCATATGCCAAAGGTCTGGTTGAATATAAGAGGAAGGGTTTTGTTGAGATAACTGCACGAGGTGTTTCCATCACCGCAATCAATGCTTTCATAGCGGGCACAATCTTCAAGCAACTCAGTCATACTCAAGTCTTTACACGTCGTCGTTACTTTCAACAATGAGGTAATCATGTTCTGTGCCATCTCGACATCAGCAAAGGTTGCTTGGACATTTTCAGCGGGTTTAAGAAGCACAAATCGAAGGACAAATAACATCCCTAACGAAAGCAAAACCATAACCATCAAGAGTCCGAGAATTTCAATCTGTGCTTTCAAAGATTTTTTTCTCGTCAACTTCATCCAAAAATTCGCTCCGCTCAGATTAGCAGCTTCAAAGTGCTTGATGTTATCTGCATTTGCCGACATTCCCCGTAAGGGACATCCCCCTTGTCGGTTGGATTCAATAATGTGATGGGACCTTGCCCTGATGCTGCTAACCTTTTTTTTGGATGAAGTTGTGCTCATCGCTGATAAACCTCCACGACAAGGATGCCTAAACTATAACGCTGGGGATGCACTGAATCGTCTAGTAGTGAGACAGGAACTCGGGTAACAATCGTCGATCCATTGTACGAGGTATTGTAAAGTACCCATACCTGCCCGGTAGAAGGAAATATTTCTTCAACAGAGATCGTACTATAGAAAAACTGATCATAATACCGCAGCCTATTTTCCTCCATGATAGCATCAGACGCTTGAAGTTTGAGTATATCAATACAGTCTAAGGTAGGAATGTTTGTCGTACTACAACGTAATTCAGGAAGATAAGAAGCAATTTGGCTTATCTCAACAGCACGCTGCTGGAAGTTCTCATGCATCTGTGTCTGTGTCTTCGTTGTAAAAATCTTTGAATAAAAGATAAGTCCAAAGAGCAGCAAGATAAAGAAAATAAACAAAACAGCAACAGTTTCACCAATTTTAACTTGAGATTTTTTGGGATTGAAAATCATCATTGCACCGTAAAGTAATCTTACATTGTGTACTAATACATAACAGGACAAGAGTACAACTGCACCAATTTATTTTGTGTCTCTAATTCTTGGGACAGTTGATAAAGGCGTTCTGTGTTTGCTGCCGTAAATCTGTCTGAAGCAGTAGCCATTCCTTCAAGGATTGACGACCCTGAAGGAACACGGCAACAGGCGTCTTCATAATAATCCTCACAATTGCTTGTCAGTATGCTTTGGTGATATTCCCACAAGGTTCTTGTTCTATTTTGCAGTACTGTAGTCACAATGGAAAGTTTAGCAAAGGCTTCATTCATAGCACAGGTGTAGGTCTCTGGAGTATCACTATACATTGCACCAAGCAGAGATTCTCTACTAAGATAAGAAGCATTGCTCTGGTAGATAAGCTGTGCACCACGCTTTTGATAAAACGCAATAGTTCCATATCCCTCAAGACCACCGTTTATAGGAGTAATAACAAGAGCAGTAACATCTTCATCAGGCATATCCTTGAGTTCAGTAGAAAACAGCGTCAAAGATGGATCCCTGTTTACCATGATAAACCTTACTTTATAATGATTCTGTGATGCGGTCTGCCCAATACTGGTTGTATTCATCTCCTTGGTAATATTGTCAGGCATACTTGCAAAGAGTGCTTGACCATAACCCTCTGCATCACTTACAAAGATATAACGAATTTCCGGAGAGGTTAGGTAGACAAAATTGGTTGCGGTAAAAGGTACTGCCCAATCTCTGGTAAGCACAATAATCTTTCCTGACTGTGATTGCAGGAGATTCGGAGCAAACATCACTCCTTGACGAAAGGGTTCTAGATTGCCAATCTTAAAACCATCACAGGAATAAGTAACAGGGGTGTTATGAACGGTAATTGCAAAGGTTTTTCCATCACTAACCATTGCATTGGTCAAGATCGTTCTCAGATCCACTTTAATCTGCGCATCAATGGTTGTTTGACTAACGGATTTTTGTTTTTGCACAATACTCACGAAAAAGATAAGGATAATGGCTCCGATAATTAAGATAAAAATCCAATGGAATTGCATTTCTTCGCCCTTTTTTTTTTTACTCATTTGTCTAATTGCTTCATCTATTATTAGAACTTATTGCCAAGAACTGACAAGCGTATAGCTGCCTTGTCCTTCTAATCGTAGCGTAATCCTTCCATTAACCGGCGTAAGGCACAGCCAGCCTGGATCAGGAACACGGAGATAATTGACATTAAATGATCCTTTCATGAGTTTATCAACAAAAAATACATTGGCTGGATCACTTGATTTCCATGCATCACAGATAAGCGGCTCATACGCAGTAATGTCCAATGAATCACAGAGATCTGTTTGCTCAGCCTGTGATGAATGTTCACGATCAACAAAACAGATTTTGGTATATTCAGCAGGAACATCGAGTACTTTTTTAGTTACGCTTCCATAACCCGTACTGGTTTCTACGGTTGCAGCAAAATCATTTTTAAATTGAATTAAGGCGACTGTTTTTGTTTGACTCATAAAACCCTTAACTGCTTGATACCCATAAAGAAGTACAGCACTAACAATAATCATAGCAAAGATATACATCATAATTTGGGTATGGGCTTGGCTTTTTTTTTGCATGGTTTTCATAACGTGGAAGGCTGCTACTCTTTATTTTTAACGAAACGCATTATGGTTTATCTTTTTGCGTTGTTTTAGCAGAGGTTGTTTGAG
The DNA here is from genome assembly GCA_016187565.1 of Candidatus Woesearchaeota archaeon. Taxonomy (NCBI): domain Archaea; kingdom Nanobdellati; phylum Candidatus Woesearchaeota; species Candidatus Woesearchaeota archaeon. The sequence continues at coordinate 141,648 of JACPJR010000010.1, read as the reverse complement.
GAGTCGTTTCATAAGGTCCCATGGTGGTATGAAGATCAAACATCACGTCAGCAATATCTTTCTTAGAGAGAATTCCTTTTTCGCTAAGCTTTAGCAAGACATCATTAACATCTTTTCTGGTAATCTTGTCCAGCTTCAAGAAATAACTCAAGATCTCCTTAAAGACATTTTTCCGTTCCTCTTTGCTCTTGTCAACTCCTACACTCTTTAATACCGAGAACAAATCTTCAGTGTTCGCAGTCTTGAGCTGGGCAAGTTCTGCCAATTGATCAAGGATATTTTCTTCCAACTTATTGCCAACCATTGCCCGGAGTTCCTCAAAAATATCTGCCTTTGTCCCTTCTTTTATCTCTTTTGTTGTCCCAGTGTTCACTTTATCTCCCACTCTTCCATCGATCTTTATCCCTGCTTTTTTTTCAGAAAGTTCGTGACCTGCATCTTTTCCTGATGCTGAAATAGTAGAAAGCTCCTGGAAGATGTCTGCACCAACCTGTTCTTTCAACTGTTTCTTTGACAACCCCGTCACCTTGGAAAGCTCTTCAAAAACATCCTTTCCCTGTGCAAGGCCTTTGACACTCTTAAAACCTGGCGTGATAGTTTTTTTCTTCTCGACATATGCTTTAAGATCGTCAAGCGTAACATAGTCTTGAACAGTTGATGCTGTTTCCTTTTTTTCCTGATCTTTTATTTTTCCAGAAGGGCGCTTCCATACCAGTGGCAATTTTTCGGGTAATTTTCCAAGAGGTCCAAACTTTTCCAAGATTTGGTGCCTCTGTTCAGTTCGTTCTTGAACCACTTCTTGCTTCTTGACCTGTTGCTGGCGAAGTTGTTCAGAAGTTAAGGTTCGTCGTTGAGGAAGTACTGGCCTCTTAATCGGATGCTGGACATGTTTCTGATAATACCCATAACCAAGATAACCTGCCCCACCAAGGAGGAGAACAACCAACAGAATAATCCATACCAAACCCCAGATGCTTGATTGTTTGAAATCATTAGGATCAATGGGATTAGTGAGGTCAACAAGAACCTCCTGTCCATCAGAGTAACTATCACCATCAGTATCTGCTATTGTTGGACTAATAGGACGTTGGGTGTCTGCAAAATAAATGTATTCCTCATAGTTCGTCATGCCATCTCCATCAGAATCATTATCTCTGTCATAGGTCTGTGGATCAAGTCCATACTGCCTCTCCCAATCATCAGGCATGCCATCGCCGTCAGAATCCAGTGATGTTCCCATGCCACATTGACCATAACGGCAGTTTCCTGAAGCACAATCAGCATCTTGATTACAGGATTGGTCTTCCGCGCATTTTCCACAATTTGGACCGCCGCAGTCAACATCGGTTTCATTTTGATTTTTGATATAATCACTACATGTTGCAAGAGCACAGGTCTTGTTAAGCGCTGCACAATAACCACTCAAACAATCATTATCCACAAAGCATCCCTGACCCATTAAACAACTCGTACAGGAATAACCGCCACAGTCAATATCTGTTTCAAATCCATTCTTCACCGTATCACTACAGGTTGCTTTTTTACAGATATCATTTTGACAGTAATTGCTTCGGCAATCAGTACTTGTCTTACAAGATTTTCCATCAACACAAGCCTCACAGTTCTCGCCACCACAGTCAACATCGGTCTCGGAGTTATTGCTGTCCTTTTCATCATTTGAACAAAGTTTCTCAATACACTTTCCTGATGCACTGCAGTAATCGCTCAGACAATCGGAACCGTAATCACAGTTCTTTCCTGTTTCACAAGGTTCGCAATTTTCACCGCCACAATCAACGTCTGTTTCATTTTGGTTTTGAATACCATCACGGCAGCTGACTGCTTCTGGTGGCTGACATGTGGTGTCCACTTTGATTGCAAGATTTGCAACATCACTCCACATACCCACGCCATTTTGGGCAATAACATTCCAATAATAGGTGAATCTATTGGTAAGGTTTAATCCAGTAATGGTTGCTCCTGTTCCGGTCGTTGTCGTCCAATTGGTAATGCCTGGTTTGTCTGGATAGACGCCTAAGGAATAATTATAAGCAGCAATGCCCGAGAGATTATCATCAGCCATCCAACTGGCTGCAATTGTTGATAAGGACCATGCACAGTTATCTTTATAAGATGTCGTGATGTTGGCTTTTCCTGATTTTGAAGTGTCAACAGCAAAGGTGAGGGTTTCTTCAAGTGGACCAGCTGTTTCAAACTGACATTGGACATAGTAGGTGTATCTTCCCTCAGTAAACCGCACCGGATCACTGTACCATTCTTTACCAGAGCCTTTCATCGGCGTTGTTGGATTTGTTGTATTGCCATAAGTACATCCACTGACCCGTTTATTAGTACTTACTCTGAACACGAGGCTGATGTTGGACGTTAATATTGGGGGTTGATAAATAGTCATGTCTGCCTGGGCATGAGTATCAACTGTTAGTGTGATAGTAGCTGGATCTGAAACCAATCGTGCGCCATTTTCACAGATAACCGTAAAGCGATAACTCTTATTATCTTGAAGTGTACGCTCATCAAACAATTGCATATTGATGGGCTGGATGGTTGTAAAAGCATCAAAGGGTATCATGGTATTATAATCGGCGTTATCAATGCCATATTTACATCGCGTATCATCATCAGTAACGACCGTTAAGTTCGTAGCTAATGGATATTCAACAATAACACCACCCCATGTGTTACTAAAGCTAACATTCTGGATAACCGGTTTGTTTGTGTCCCATGAAAGATTAAACCAGGCAGGACTACGCTCATTGACAACCTTGCTTTCGGTGAGGTTACATTTGACCACAAAAGGATATTTCCGTCCTTCGATCATCCCGGTTTGGATGTCATAATTCGTTACATAGTGCTTTTGTCCTTCTGAAACAAATGGATCCATGTAGGCATAAAGAATGTCGCTCGTTGCATAGTGACACTGAGCGTTTTCGCCTGTATGGACCTCAACATACAAGGGAGGAGAATGATTGGCTACGCCAAATACCGGTTCAATAAGCGTAACCGTAATAGGCTTACAGCTCTGGTCAATGCGAACGCCATCACTGTAGCCGTAACTCTTCAACCCTGCCCCATTCGTAGCTTCGACGCTCCAATAATATAACTGCCCTTCTTGCAATGATAGATCAGTAGCGGTAACGGTTGTATTCGAGCCAACCTCGGTCCATGACACCACATCAGTTCCTTGTCTCGTGGTTCCAATCGCATAACGATAGGTCATGGGACTGAGATCTTCGGTAAAGTTCCATGACGCTGTTAAACTAATGAGGGACCAACTACAGTTATCCGTAGTTATACTTCCAAAGAGAGGTGGCGTGAGATCTAAGGTAAAGGTTGTTGAGGTATAGATAAAGGGCATCAAACTGTCATTGCAGCCAACATAATAGGTATGGGTACCTTCATCAACATCAAGGATCGTGCCGGTATGAGTATAACCATCAATGCTTGCCAGTGGTGTTTCACAATCATCCATATTTCCCGGTTCTCTGGTGCCACAGATACGACAGCTACTTTGGCGTAACGTTTCAACTTCAAAGAAAACATCAGGAGTGGGAACAAATCCCTGATCTTCCGGATGAATAATTTCAATATCAGAGGAAGCACTGCTGTTCACTGAAAAATTAATTTGTGCTGGTGCTGTTAATAATCCTATACCATTCTCGCAGACTACAAAGTAACTGTAGAAGGTATTATCCTCTAAAGGACCGAAATAGTGTTTACTGGTTTGGGACAGCGTTTTCTTGGGGAAGTCATTAGGCTCGATAAAGGAATCAAAGGGAAACATCTCTACATATCGGGTTGTTGTTGGACTGTACTTACATCGCACCAGATCATCAGTTTGTATGGTAAGATTAGTTGCATAAACCCCTTTCTTCTCGACAATAACATTGTTTCTATTGACATTGGTTAGATCCCATTCCAGAATGACTGGCGTCGTATTGTCCCATGATAAGGGTAAAGGAATGTCATCAGTAGATTTACCATAACTATCTTGACAGGTAACGTAAAGATACTGCTGGTAAGGAGCTCCTTCATGGATGTTTCTAAAGAGATCAAATCCAAGCTTAGTGTGCAGAGTTACATTTGTATTCGGCTCATCAAAGCTGTGTTTCTCATCCCATTCGTATCCTCTACCACTGTGATAACGACAGGTTGCTGCCTGACTGGTAATCAACTGGAGACCATAAATGGGTTGGCTTGCAACACCAAATCTTGGTTGAGGAACCTGAAGGATTTCTGTGCCATTCAAATCCAAACGAAGGACAATAACGTTATCCTCTCCCTTGTTTCCGGCTTCATCCTCAGCAAAAATCGTAATGGCATTTTCACCTTCAGCAATAAGGGTTATATTCAATGAAAAGAATCCTGCTTCCGGAGTAATCGTCAAATTATCTGCTGCATAGGGATCAACCTCGGCAAAAAGCGCAACAACATCCTCACCAGTATATGTCCCGTGAACCGTTACCCCAAAATTATCAGCTTCAATCTGATACAGCTCACCTCGCGTAATTTCTCGAATTGCTCCTGGAGAGGTTACACTAGTTATGGTTATCTCTGGCGGTTCATTATCAACCGTAAGCATACTTTCCTTGGTAACACTATTTCCTGCACGGTCTGTTAAGGTGACAACAACAGGATAAATCCCAGACTCAACCTCGGGAACAGGGAAGGTCTCCTCATAATATTTCCCCAACTCAATAGAATCCATGATATAACTCTCACTCGTAAATGTAAGATTCCGCTCCTCGAGTTCGTATGCCTCAGTCTGAGTCAAGTTCGCACCTACAGTCAAATTCAGACCAGAAGCAATGACTGGCTTACTCAGTTGCAAGGTAAAGTCAGGAGCAGTACTATCAAGGAAAATGAGGTAATCCCACGTACCATTAGGCCCTAAACTTCCATCGGATAACTGCTTCTGAGCGCTGATGTTCAGGATATGATCTCCTTCACCAAGCATTGTCCGTGGCACGAGCGTAAAGGTATGATTGTCTGCTGTTGTTACTTCGAGTAATGGTTTCTCGGGCAACAATTCGTATGCCGTCAGGGTTATGTTTTCAGTATCGGTAAACTCGAGACTCATCAATGAGGGTGAATGGTTGAGATACTGTAATTCACCATAACTCCCTATAGACGAGTAGGCACCTTCAACGCTTAAGATCGGCTGATTCGGGGCATTGGCAACAACAACAAACTGCCATGATGTAGCAAGCATGTTGCCTCCCCTATCTTCTACAATAAGCGCAACCGCATAAAGGCCATCCTGCAAGGAAGGAAGAAGATAATTAAATGTATAATTGTATGCTAGACTCTCTTCAGAGATTGTAACGGTAAAATCATCCCAGAGTAAGGTCTCGTTGAGAGACGTTCCATTAATGGTAAGCATGAATGCATCTTCCTTTAATCCGGATCCAGAGTCCTCTATATAGAGGCTCATATTTCGTGGATTTCCATTAATCTTCTCTCCGTCACTGGGAGAATACGCAAGAAGTTGCAGGGGATTTCCATCTTTAAAGACGGTATAAATAGTAACTCCTTCCTGGGTGTTATTAAGTTCATCAACAGAACTTGCCCAGAAGAGATTTTCTGCATTACCCTTAAATGTGGGAGTAGAGAGACCAAACCAGCTGGGCAAAACGTTTCTGCTATGCGCGGCTGCAGTCGTCCCTGTAAGTTCTTGCTCAAGAGCAGGGCTAATATTCAACAGGCAGTATGGCTCTATACACGAGACTGCGGTAATGGCATACAGCAGATTATAAGCACCGTATGCTTCACGGTTATGATTGGCAAACTGTATAAAATTCTCGGTACTATTAAAAGCAGAATAACGGTAACTATAGGGAAGGGTAATCAGTTGTTCGCCTTGTGCAGCATCAAAAACCGTTGCATCTTTTTCTAAAAGTGTTACCGAGTGATTTATGGCAGTGCTCGTTTTGAGTATGGATGTTTCAGGCTTAACATTCAGCATTACTTTTGCAGCGTCAGCTGTTGCTGTTCCGGTGATAAACAGCACATCCTTATTGGTGTAATAGGTTAGCCATCCATCACGGTAGAGGTAGTCTGGATACATATCGTAATAGTACGGAGTTCTATAGAACCATGAAGGTTCAAGAATCGGTTCAGGGGGTGCAGCACAGTCAAGAGTAAATCCTAGTGTTCCTGTTCCCTGATGTCCCCTAGTATCATTTGCAACAACCGTCATTAATGCGCCGCCTTCATAGCCATAAAAGGGACCTAGAGGAACCAGCATGCGATAGATGAAGGTTGTATTATCGACCGTGTTCAGAAATGCGAGTGGAATAGTCTCATCTAAAGCAGTATAACTAAACGCAATAATCTCTTTGATTGGCTCAGAGGCAACAAGTTCAACCCAGTAATTACGCGGTTCTGGCTGGCACCCAACAAGCGTCGTGTTCTTGGTGAAGAGCTCATCCACAAAAATAGTCATGGTAAAGTTTGGTGCAATCGTGTCATTGACGATGAACCATTGCGCAAAGGTTTGGTTTTGACCGTAATTATCATAGGCAGTGTAGAGAACAGTATAATTGTCTGCCAAAGGGAAATAGATCGTTTTATCAAACGGTATTCCAGCATTCCAGTGACGGAAATCAGAAGAGGTCATCCATGCAGAATAATTCTCAGGCTTCATGTCGTGGTAATCTAGGTAAAGACTAACATTGGTTATATCGCCGATCCACAGATCATTGAAAAGCTCAACACTAAAGTTTACCGGGCTTCCATATTCCACCACGTCAGCATGATACCCAAATGATTCACTGTTATCAACGCGTGTTCCCTCAGTAGTAATGTTTGCTTGCTGGAATTTTGAACCGGGAAGAACAAAGAACCACTGTTCGTAGGTAGCGGAATTATTAAAGGCATCAAATGCCTGATACACGACGGTATAATTCCCTGTTCGGTTTGCCTCGTCAAGATACTGGGAACCATTATGAAGGATGGTATGTTGCCATAGTCCCTCTCGGTAGACCATCTGCAGATCGCTAACAAAATCTCCAGAGCGATTATCATAGTAGATGGACAAATTTACTCGATCAACAATTTTTGTCCAGTTACTATCGGTGACATTAACCGTGAAGTTCAGGGCATTCCCATAGTAAAGCTCCACGCGATTGGGCGCGTCGCTATCAATCCGCCCAGAGAAGTCTGTGGTAATATTGGCATTCCAAAATGACGGAGGATAATCATCACGATACACCTGATACGTGTTTACCGTATACCTTCCTGAGGAATCATTGCCACCAACATAAATGATATTGTGGTAATCACTCATATCAAGTCCGAGGGTAGTCATGAAATAAGAGTCTGCATCTGTTGATCCGCTCGCACTGCTGTACACTTCCTGATTACTGTTGGTTATGTTTACGCCATAGCTGGTCTGACTGTAGAGTTGTTTAAACAAATCTCTAATGGAAAGGTCGTGGAGAGTAATGCCGTATTCTGGTTCGGCAAGTGAGATGCTCAGGGTTCCGTAGGAGTAGGTCAGGTCAGTGGTGAAAACACTCTGATTATCAAAGGTAAAGTTCAGCAATGCATCGTCCGCAACAAGACGAAGGCTGTGCAATATACTGAAGTCTACATCCAAAACCTCCGTTGTAGCAAGAAGCGTTTCTGTTAGTCCATCATACCGGAAGAGCTGGATAACATTAGGCGTACTAAAGGTGTTAACCCGTGCAATATAATATTGGCTACTATTTTGGCGGAAATTAATGTCCATACTAATAACATTGGTGAGGGGGTCAACATGGGTTATGTTGAGCTTTGTCGTAAGAACAAAATCTGAAAATGCAGTGACCTCACCATACAAGGGATCGAGGACATGATCTCCTTCGCTCAGGTCTGGCCAGAGTGAGCGGCTGTAGACATCGTCGAGAATCCAACCGTAGATGGTTACTCCCTCTTCTTCTGCGCCAACAACATAATAATCACCGACTTGCTTTGATGGCGTAACGGTATTGAGTTTAACCGAAGGATCACGCCGATCAACAAGAACAACATTACAGAGCGTTTCAGTAATGAGACCACCCATTTCTTTTCCCGATTGATAATCCACCGCTATGTTCTCTTTGGCATGGTAACAGACCTGTTGCGTATACTCAAACAAGGTGTAGTAAGAGTCGGGGTTAAACCAGATTCCTGGAGAACATCCCCCTTCATCATTCATGCCACAATAATCGGTTGCATTCACCCCAAAACCAAGTTCAAGATCGCCAAGAGCAGGAAGGTCTCTGCTCCTGAAATACAGAGTAGCAGCATCGCCGCCACTGTTAGTATACCACTTGCTGAAATTGAACAATGTTTCTCCTGCTCGCTCATCCGTTGTCACTAGAACAACAGGAGTAAGCTGGTCGACAACAAAGGAAATGACACTGTCAGCGATAACCGTTTTTGCACTCAGAGTCATCTTACACTTGACATCAAAATGATACTGTCGATTGAGCTCTCCACCTAGCGAAGTAACGTCAAGGATATATGAATGCGTCGTGTTAACCGGAGTTACTGCTTTGGTAAAAAGGTAATTCATGTCGTCAAAAGCTACCTGTTCATACGGTTGTGCAACAGCTGCTGCACGACACTCTGCATCTTCAGTTATGGTCATAACACTCAAATTGACATCGGTATAATTGAGGGTCTGATTGGGCAACTCGTTCAAGATGCGGGAATCTGCCTTAATTCTGACCGTAGGAGAAGGCCTAAGCTGGGTGGGATTTCCGAGTTTATCTGAACAAGTAATGCTATAAAGATACTCACCGTCCCACAATCCCTGCTCAGGGTTTGTCACTGAATCTTGCGGATATTGAACACGAAAACTGGTTGCATAGTCATCGTCATAACTTAAATTCTGCCAGCTTTTCTCACCAAAGGTTAAGGTATCAACACAATGGGCAGGTTCATTAAGGTTTACCGTAACCGTCAGATTACTGCTGTCATAAGGCTCTTCAGGGTCTGGTTGTACAGCAAAGTTTACATCAATAGCAGGACCCTCTTCATCACAGAAAAATTGATAGGTTCGAACGACCTCGAGATTATTACTCTTATCACGAGAAGCAATAAACAACCTTCGTAGTCCTGATCCCCCACATTCTTCATCAATCTCGTTGTTTAGTACAAAATCTCTTGCAACAAGGGGATTCTTATAATCACTCGGCTCTGTTTCATTGAAGAAATACTTTGTTTCTTGTATACCACTACATCGGGTTTCTGTAGAACTCGGATAATCAGGTTGACAAACAACGCCATCAATCACATCATAGGCATTGACACTAAAATTGATCCTTGCGACAGCGCCATCAACCATGCCATCAGGGATAATTTGGGTAACCGGGGGAGTAAAATCATGGTCATAGTTATTGTTTATGTTATCATCACTGGTGTCACCATCCGCGTCTTTAAAACAGCGCCCTGTTTCAGAGGTGGAATACCAACGACACAATCCAATACCAACAACATCATTGCTCTGTTGGAGTAGGTGGTTATCCCCTAAAAGGCCAGTATCCACAGCAACAGATTTATTGTTAGGATACAAACCCTCACAGGTTTCGTTGCTTTGATAATCACGGCAAACAACATCCACACGGGCTTTACAGAGATCCAACTCCTTTGGATCCAAATTTTGAATAATACCATTATGATTGAAATCCAGAGGAAGACACTGAGTGTCATCAAGCGACGTGTAGTCTCCCTGGAGGATGCACGAGACATTGGTACAGGCACCGTACACATTATTGACTGGATCATAACATTGCTCACAGTCTGTTTGCGCTGTATCTGCAGGCTTACAAACACCAACGCCTAACTCAAGATAGGCTGGATACAACAACGAGGGAGGATTTTCTCCAGGTTCCCATTGGCATGCCTGCGAGGGAATACATTTATTCTGTAAACAGCTAAAGGCTGACTGGTAATCATAACAACTGCTCACCTGGCTACAGTTATGAAAGTAATCTGCTGTGGTTAATGATGTATCGTAGTAACAATAGTCAACCTCTAAACACAAAGCCGCTTCACTATCACCAACAGTACTACTTCCATAATCTGCAAAAACTCCCAAGGGATCTTGGCAGAACTCACAAGGGCTTTTGGCAATACACTTTGCTTCATTATAAGAGGATGTATAAGGACCCATACAGTACTCTCCTTCGCCACATTCCTCAAAGGTGGTATTGGTATTGTCCGTAATCCAACAATCCTTTACCGCATTGGTTTCTCGATCACACCATTGATTGGGGTAATCTATACAGCTTTGATCGCCAGAATTAATACACAAGGGTTCTGACCAATTCGTCTGACCAGAGACATTTACCTCAACGATATAACAGTGATCGGTATGAGCAAGGGTAAATGAATCGGTAAACGGTGTTTCTGTTAGTGGAAGTGCATTCCGTTTTCCGTTCGGTAAGGCTTTATACTCTTCGAGGTTTGTAATATCGCTACATTCCCCCATGCCGGGCAAACAGCGGTAGACATTGTACTCACCACTACATTCAGTCTGCCACTCCACCAAGATTTGGTCCTGTCGTTGTTGGTTTTCTTCAACAAAACTCAATAACATGATCTGTGGTCGTGGAGGTGGGCTACACCCTTCAGGAATGTAGGGAACACACTCACGAAGACTAGGATTCAGATTAGGATATCCTGCACAGGCAACACAGTCATCACCACATGGTGAGCTAACTGTTTCGTTAGGGCACCAGAAACAGGCATTTTCCGGAGTAGTACAAGCAGTTTCATCATAAGCACTACACTCCTGTTTACAGGTGTACTCAACAGCACGTGGATAACCGTAACATGCTCCGCACACACCAAGGTCAAGACAACTTCCTGCAGGACACCAGCTACAGGCTTTGGTTGCGAGACATCCCACTTCATCTCCATTAAGATCTGAACAGGTTACCGGACAGGAACCACAGGTTTCATTATAACCATTGCCATCGCAATCACGTGCTTCTGAACCACAACAGTACACCTGGCTTGGACCATTATTCTTCTGCCAATTACATCCTAGAGAGGATGAACCAGTACAGTCCTCCTGGCTGCAATCAGGATCAGCACAATCAACAAACGCATCCATGGTTGGATCATCATTGAGATTATTCGTACAATCAATTTCTTCTACTGCTGCACATGGCTGATCACAACATTCTCCACTACAATCGACAAAAGGTCCTGCATAGGCAATTCCCGGACATGCATATCCCGGTGGGCAACACGTGCCAGAAGGCTGGTAACTACAGTAGGACAGTCCGCTACATCGTGGACTTGCAGAACAATCTGCCTGATTAGAGAAAACGGCATTATCAGCCATACAACACCAGGGATTACTACCATCAGTTTGGTTAGAGCCACAAAGACAATCCTGTTGACTGCCCTGACATGCAGTGTATGTACAGGAAGGAAGGGATGGCTGACAGTCTGCCTGACAATCGGGCTGGTTACTGTATGACTCTGCTTTCCCGTACGCATGACAACAGAACTTCCCTGAGTCAAGAAGCTCTTCGCCACACCAACAAGTCTCTGTTGTTACACCACAGGTTGGATCACAAGAAGGATAGGTACCTTCACAATAGTTCTCACATTCTCGTCTTGATTGAATTGTCGTATTGAATTCCCCACCCTCACCCTCACAAGAAAGTCTGTATTCCTGCCAGAGATATTCTTCTCCAGGGGGGCAACAACATCCTCGTTCACAATCAGGAACGTCATCACATGAACCTGGGTAAAACTGGCCACCATTGTTCGTACATTCTCCTTCAGTAGACTCTTCAACACAGGTGCCAGGAACACTTAACCCAGAACAACAACCGGTTTCATCAGCAGCAGAAAAAGGAAGAAAACTATCCAACAAAAAAAGGCTTGAAGCAACGATAAGTACCGTAACTGCTAAAAGGAAAGATGACTTTCTAAAACCATGCATGGCATAACCCCTTTTTTCTCCTGCAAATCCATGAAAAATGCAGGATGATGATCCCTAAAGATACTGGTCTCTAAATGAGCACTTATTTATATATCTTTGCTTCTTTCTCTTCGATAAGCCGAGTAAGAAATCGTTGAAAGAACGTCATGAATCATGGAGAGAATGCAGAAAGCAAGAACTTATTTTCCTGCCCCACTCCGGCAACGGCAGTCTGTCTGGCAGGTCATGCCTGTTCCACACGAATTCCCAGGAGACAGCTCATCACAAAGCGAATCTGCATTGCAGTTCCCTTCTCCAGCATCTGCCTCACACGTACCAAGATTTCTGGCATCCCCACCAGATTCTCTATTATTAGTACAGGAGAGGCAACGATTGCTCTCCGGATCCCAACCAAAGGCATCATCACAATGCTGAAGACCTGTAGCAGTTGACCGGTCATGACAGGTTTTGGTTAATGGATCAAAGGCATAAGGTGTACAACTCACGCCAGTACAATCAAATTCACATCCCTGCTCAAGCCTTGATCCTGAACCAAACACCGCTCCCGGAGCTTGGCCATTGCAAAAAGTATCAGCAATCCGTACACCGCGAACAGCAACATTGTTGTCATCACAGGTTGCTGCATTGAGTTTACAAATAGTGGTTATGTCCGTAGCTCCTGCATTACTCGTACACTGATCCTCAAACCAGGTTGTTCCTGCACGATTACAGACCCCTAACGCATCCCCTGCAACATGACCGTCGCATTGTGGTTCAGTGCAGGAACAACTGCCCGTACATTTAAACACAGGCGTGGTATCCTGTAACAGGCAATCATTCGTGCATTTATCTTCAAAATAAACCTGCCCTACCTGGTCACACCTGCCAATACGATATCCTGGCTGTTTCTGATTGCAGTACGAGTTCGCTCCACAACTCTGATCGCAGTAACATGCTGTTCCATAATCACAGTTTCCCGAGCTCCCACATTGACCAACACAAGAAAATCGACCTGAAGGGGTGTTGTAATGGTACTTTCCCGCACCAGAGCCAGTCGTACACACACGATCATGACTGCAGTTTCCCTGACCATTTTGAAAGATGCTTTCAAAGGTTTTTCCTGTAATATACTGTGTACATGCTAAGGGCGTTGCACTTGCCGTGTTTCGATAGGCTTCTTCTGGTCCAGAACAACGTTCATCATACCATGGTTCTAGTTTGTCAGGACATTCTGCAATACTTTCCCGTTTTTCGTCTGCAGCTCCCTGACAAACATTACCGCGAGTACCATCACAGCTGCGTTCAAATGATCGTTGATAGAGGTCATTGTCGTAAGGGTATAGCAGCATGATCGGGAGGGTGATAGGCCCCTGTGCAATTTGGCCACCGGCCAAGTCATAATAAGTTACCGTATACGTCGACGGTGACACGGGCAACGATGAGGCAAGGAAAAGATCATTGTTAAAGGAATAATGACTTCCGTATTCCTCGTAGGTAAAGCAACTGTTTCCCAACGTATAACTTCCATACATAACCGCATCATCACTACAACAGGCATGATTTGCTTGGAATGGGTCATCTAAAGAGCTGTAATTTCTCCCAACATAGGAAGCAAGGGAAAGATTATGGTACGGAAATGATGCTGTTTCAGTTCGATGAGGTAAACAATAAAACACCGAAACATTCATGATGGCAGAATGAAAGGGGCTTCCCAAGGAGCTTACCGAGAGATTAATAGTGTGATTAAGAGGACTGGTGTCAATACCTGGAAGAGGACGAGTAAAGGGATACGAGGACATATTCAGAATCGTAGCTCCTTGAGGAATGGTAACCAATGGCTCAGGACCCTGATAGAGGTACGTTGCCTCTTGTTCATCAAACCACATGAACCATGTTGTTGGACTATAGACGGCAAGGGAGCGTGTAGCATCGAGAATATAGCGATCTTCGATCGAGGCATAATTATCAGGGATGTCATCATACTCATTTGACCCATTTGGTCGTGCCTGTGCAGTGTCCATCACCAAGATGGTTATGTCTTGATAATCAAAAGACCCATTCTCTTCATCAAAGACATAGACGCTCACCTCATGAGGACCGGTATCATTCAAGGTAAGATTGTAATTTGCAGAACGGCTGGTCTGTTGGAAGAGTGAAGAGGTAGACCATTGTTGTGGTGCATTGAGATTACGAACAACACACTGAGATGCAAGAGTGTCATCAGTACAATTAACACTTCCTGATCCAATCGGAGGAATGCAGCAGGAGAAATCAAACCATTCATCATAGTCTTCCTTCCAGCCCCGATAAACATAATAATCAAGCATATATGTCCTATTGAAGAGGTCTAAAAACAGCGGGGAGTGAAAATCCTCATCAGGATCATAGGCATAGGGATCAATAACAATAGTTTCATTTTCGCGAAGAATGAGATCATACACTCCTGAGTAATTGCTAAAGGTGATATAATTAAGCGCGGGTTTTCTGTTCTCAATGGCAAACTGAAAGCGCAAAGGCCTTCCATCAATAAGCGAGTTGTTATCCTGGATGACATAGATGTCAGAATAATTTCCTGTTTGTGGGCAGAGATCATAGCGCTTACAGGGCTGAACCTCTTTAAAAACCGTCATGCCTTCTTGGAGATAAGGTTTTCCTCCTCGAGTTAATGAATAGGCATCAGTAACCATATCAAAGAACACATTGTTGGTATCTGCTTCAATGATCTGCATAGCAGTGTCATAAACATACATAAAACGAATATTCTGACGAGTGGCAAAAGTCAAGAATTTTGTGATGGGCTCACGACCTGCAACTGAAAACACTAAGGGATAATCAAGGTAAGAATCTACATAAGCATCAGAGAAAAGAATCTTGCTGGTAATGTTTCCCTCAGTGATGTTTAGGCCAAAATAGGCTGACAAGGTAGGGAAGTCAACACATGCTCGCGTTTTATTCGCAATGGCAAATTGGAGTTGTTCCTGAATAGAGGAATGGTCGCTGGTATTGACGGTATCAAACCAGCTCTCGCGGCAACGAACCCAAACTGTATAATTCGTTCCATTAGCGCTATAATTGAAGGACTGGAGTGCATTCATACCATAGCGGTCACAGAGTGCTGGCAGGATATGTTCTGGTCGTCTAAAGTTACCCAAGGTATCTTTGTATCGGGTATCATAAGCTTGAGGATCCTCAACGAGGAATGTATAACTGTCTTGCAAATAAGGATAGTATGGCACGTCGGGATGCCATTGACTAACGGTGAGATTAGGGCGGGCAATACCATAACTCACATTGATCAGCGTTGCGTTCTCACCAAAAACTGTTTGAGACATGTTCAAGGGAAGGACAAAAGAACCATACGCCAAGGAAGGTGGACCTTGAAACTGCTTTGTTCCTGGGATTTGTGTTTCATAGATTCGCCCACCCTGCAAGCTTGCAATTGCCAATGCTTCTTGAGTTGCAGACTCCAGACAAATCGTCACATAATAATCAAGCGCTGTTGTCTCCAATACATCTTCCATGATTTGGTCGACCTTATGCTGCAAGCGTATCTGAGACATGATTTCATTCACGTAAAAGACAAAACCAAAGGCTGCCAGAATAACAATACCAAGGATCATAAACATCGTTATTTGTGCTTTCATGGACCCTCTTTTCCAATAAGTTACTTTTTTGTCAGTAGCCATTTCCAAAGGGGAACAGAGAGAATCTTTTTTCCTTTGCTCCTCTCAGTCCCTTCTTCTGAAAATCAACAAGGTACTCGTTAACTGCTGCGGCATCCATGTACAATGTAGAGGGAAACTATTATCGAAATCTTTCCCTGTTCACAAACCGTTAAAGCCTATTCTTAGTTATAAAGGTTTCGATCGAAACGTTCATTTTTTGCTATTTCTGAACGTTAGAACGTTCGGATTACAGAATTACCTTGCTCCCATACACCGCCAGTAAACAGAATATTTATAAGTATGTGCAAGTGTTTCTTTATTCGGTGGGGTTTATGAAAAGAAAAAATTATTATTCTGCACTGATTAATTCTCAGCACTCTTAGAAAACCTTTCTAAAGACTTGAAACTGATGTATGGGAAAGGGTTTAGCAAAAGCAATCTGATATATCTATGAGGCTGTTTTATCTGAAATACCAAAAAAGTGAGACACTGTCTCACCAATTGTCATGGATCCATTATTTTCGAGGTTATTATAATCAAATAGATTGACTATAATGTGCCTTTCTTCTCCGCCTTTTGAGATTGGAATACTCACCCCATCAACAAGCAGTTTATGGAAACTTTCATTATCGGCAATGAGTTTTTTCATCTTTGTATCAATTCTTCTGTTTTGTTGATGAAATCTAGGACTTTATTTTCATAGTTATCTATTGTTTTTTGGTTGAATTTGATATTTGTTGCATAACTTGCATCGTGCCTGTCATCTTTTAATTGAGTGTAAAGCTCTGCATCATCTTTATTTATGGATAATTCATTTAACAATTTTGCTTCATCTTTTGTTAGAGGGTATTCTTTTACGAGGATGAGAATTGTTGCATAATGATTTTTTGAGGAAAATCTTTTGTTTGTTATTAATGCCAACGCTGAATGATAAAGTGCATAGTATAAAGTTACAATAAGCCAGTCATTGAATTTATGATGCTCTTTGTTTAATTTGTAAAATTCTATATTATGCCTTGCTTTTTTGAGATGGGAATTTACTAATTCTTTGTTTTCTGGAATTCTCTTGATATGCTTTTTTCTTATGAAAAAGTTTAGTTCATTTTCCAAATACTTCTTATCATCAAACAATCTTTCAATATTCACCTAACATTACCTCGTAAAAATTCTGTTCTTTGTAAATTGGAAAGCCTGTTTTTCTTACCTGAATGACGATATCGTCTTTGTTTTCGGTAAATTGGCTGATGGTTGCTTGGAATATTGAAATTGGATGTTTTGAAGTTATTTCTGCCTCTTTTTTATTCTCGGTTAAGTCTATTTTTTTGTTTGAGATTATTAGCAGGTCAATATCGCTTTCTTTTTGTTCTTCTCTTCTTGAGGCAGATCCAAAAAGAACAATGGTATAGACTTCTTTAGGAATTTCTCTTAAGAAGTTTCTCAACGGTGTTTTTACTCCAATATTTAGCTCATTAAATTTTTGTATTGCAATTTCTGAGAATTTTAAAGCAAACAGTTTTTTATCTTTTATTTTATAGAACGTGTTTGATTTTGTTTTTTCTTGGGTTAGAGTGTTGTTTTTTGTAAGCTTGTTTAACGTGTTTGTTAAAGAGCTGTCTGATAGTTTTGACAACCCCTTTATTTCATTGAAGTAAAGGGTGCTTTTCTTACTTTCAAAATACGCCTTGTAAACCTTTTCTTCCGGCTTCATTTTGATAATGGTTAGACAAGCTCATTTATAAATGCTTCTGTTTTTGGAGTGATTGCTTCTGTTTTTGGAGTATTTTTAATTAATTTTTGGTTTTTTGACGACACCGGATTACAGAATTACTTTCCCATACACCGCCAGTAAACAGAATATTTATAAGTATGTGCAAGTGTTTCTTTATTCGGTGGGGTTTATGAAAAGAAAAAATTATTATTCTGCACTGATTAATTCTCAGCACTCTTAGAAAACCTTTCTAAAGACTTGAAACTGATGTATGGGAAAGGGTTTAGCAAAAGCAATCTGATATATCTATGAGGCTGTTTTATCTGAAATACCAAAAAAGTGAGACACTGTCTCACCAATTGTCATGGAGCCATTATTTTGAGCTTCTAAAAATAGAAGATGATTTGTTCAAGCTGCTGTACCTGGTAGTTATCGACTCATATGAGAAACGGCAGACAGTCAGAGACTGGAGTCAGATGGTAAACCAGCTTGGCGTATACTTTGGTGACAGGGTGACAAATCAACTATGATCAGCAAGGAGTTTCAGCAAAAAAGATTACGGTCTCTGTTCATATTGTAAAATCCTTATTCCTGCTTCACTTTTTGCTATTTCTGAACGTTAGAACGTTCAGGCTGAACAGTTTCGTTAAAACAAGCGTTGTTCAGACACGAAAGAAACTGTTTAACTAGCTCAACTCCCCATGTTGGATTAACGCTGAGCCGCATAGAGCACCACAGATCATGTTCGCAGCAGTATTATCACCATCACTTCCACTGGTAAACATATGGCCAACAAGCCTGTTTTGTTCAATTTCACACCATCCACCTTTAATAGGGTCAGTATCATCATCGTTCTGATTAAAGCTACGAACAAAAACCACACAAGTACTTTCGGTAAGTAACTCGTTTTCGCTTCCACACCATGCTTCGTCATTCCATTCACCGCTTTCCTTGTGCCCATCATTACACAGAGACTCAAAAACATGAAGACTCTGTATTTTCCCAGTAACAGTAAGATCACCTCTCACCTCAGTTTTCCCAGTAGTAAGAGTACCTTCCACCTCAGTATTCCCCTTTGCCACAACCTTCCCTCCCGAAGGATACAACCAGATGTCTCTGTTGCCATAGCTGAAAATAGTAAAATCATTTCCATCTCCAAAGTTTGGATCATTAACGTTGTGCATAATTCCACCAAAATGTCCCTCTCCTGAATTCGGACTTATATCATCACTTAAAAAACGTAGATAGTAATAGGTTCCAGGATTCTTATTTCCCATACGGATATAGCGAACATCATTATACTCCCCGGTAATCTTCAGATCCGAAGAAACAGTAAGTAACGATGAGGCGGGCTGAAGGGTAGCAACGTCGAGTACCCCACCAATAGTTGTTCTTCCTCCAACAGTAAGGGTTCCAGCAATAGCCGCATTCTGATTTATCGTAAGACCATCCGCTGTCAAACCATCGTTGACTCTTGCTGCACTCTCGACAGTCAAACCATCATTGACAGTTACTGTGCCTTGATCTTTCGCCCGAATAGTGTTTGCATAAAGAATATCATGAAACGACGTGCCTGACGTCCATCCGGTAGCAACAACAAGGACAATACTTGCTAAGAGTACCAGTGTTCCAATCAAAAGATACACGTGCTTTTTCTCAATATTAATGGTTATTTGCATAATCAGCACCTCACAGCGTTTTTTTCCGTTAGTTTAGTTATTGGTTGATAGATCAGTTATCATCATTCAGTCCACAACAGACTGAAACAGGGAAGGGATAGTAGTCACAACCTGACAGGTGAGTTCCATCTGATGAAATGGTTACTACACAGCTTCCCGTTGTACAAGCACCCCAATTTTCCCAACCTTCTTCACTCTGATCTTCCTGGTTACAGCTCAAATCATAAGCACCACAATTAGTAACATCCATACAAACATGATCTAAGTCAGCTGTGTCGCAAAGAGCAGCATGAGAGCCTTCCCCTGAACCAGTCATTTGAGTAAGAGCAGTAATACAGGCAAGAGATCCACAAGTACTAGGGGGTGTTGTTACCTTAAGCTGACAGGTTGGTGGTGTACAGCAAATATTGTATTCACTATTCGGATCATAGGTAAATATATGCGAATTTGTCTGCTCTAAAAGTGATAAGACGCCGACCTCTTCGTTATTACAAGCAGTGCTTCGGAGCGTACAGTCTAATGCAGGCTCACGAACTGTAACCACAATCCTGTCCTGAATGATACGCCCATCATAAGAAGCATTCAGAGTTACATTGTAGGATCCTGCAATTGCATAGTTATGGGTTATGGTCTTTCCCGTACCTTGCGAAGCATCACCAAAGTCCCACAAATATGAATCCGGCGCAGTTCCAGCAACAACGGCTTCAAACTCAAACGAGGTAAGGAGCGCCTGACCTTCGATGATTTCAGCGTTAATAGAAGCCATGGTGGGAACATATCCGAAATCAGCCACATCAAGACGAGACATTGCACCTAAGCTTGGCCATGCATTCAGACCAATGAGATACGACCACTCTTCAGGACTGCTATTACGTCTCGTAACAACATTATACGACCAGCTATCATCTTCATAAACGCTTACATTACAGGCAAAAGGACTTCCACCCATACCTTGATTCAAGATGTTGTACGCTTGTACTGCTTTACAGATATCGGTTGTTGCGTTGAAATATGATACGAGCAGATATTTTCCATCCAAATCCTCACGCACCATGCCTTTTATTTCCTTCTGATTTTCTTTGAAGAGGTAAAGCCTGTCAAAGTCTTCAGCAACCGCAAGATGCTGTGTCTCTTCTCCCTGTAATCCTAAGAGATGCGTAGCCGTATTCCGTATCTTTGCAAAGACAAACTGTAAAAAGAGATTAAAGTTCTGAAGAAGGTTTCCACCGTTGAGCACAAGCTTATCACCTGGTTCTAAAGAGAATCCATGTAATTCCTCCTCTGCAAAAAGCATAGATTTCGTTTGGTTATTCCAGTACGCCATGATCAGTTCTCCATCAGCACATTCCTCGAATGTTGTGCTCCCTACATTATCACAAATTGTCGGAGTTTCCTGAAGGATCTCGTCAAGGAAATTCTGAACAGTATACCCTTCACTCTCCCATAAACTTGCACCAACAATGACACGCCAACCTTCACCAGTCTCGTAGTTCAGAACACAATAATTATTGAGTCCTTCTAAACCTAAAAAAGGGCCATTCCAAATCTCTGTTTCGCCCCAATAATTGGTTGATAAGTTATAGTAATCACAGAAAAGGGTATAATTATCTGAACTGGTACGGTTGACAAAGGTCAAGAGTTGTGTGGCCAATAAGGCAGTTCGCGTGGTCCAGACACTATCATTATAAGCTGTGCCGTTCCATCCGGTTGACAGGCAAAAGTTATCACGATAAAAATAGTTCTCATCAACACAGTTACGATCATCGACAGGATCACACTTATCATCATCGTAAGGACAAAAGCATTGGGTATTGTTCCAGCAGAAGCTTGCTTGATCATGATCCCAGTCCCATTTCAACGGAACAGGGCCATACCACTGGCTTGCTTTACAGACATAGATATCATTTCCCTCATCTGTTGTCTGGTTAAAGTACGTATATTCTGATTGACAAGTTGTCCCATTCCAACAGGCATTATTGCCACAGCATTCTGCACGAGGTGTTGGATCATACCAGGGAATTTCCCACGGAATGGCTGTTAGGTTCATGACTTCAGTTTCACCAAGCGTATATCGGGAATCGCTCTTATTTAACCATTGGTTTGTGCCAGAGCAGAACCATGATCCTTTGACCTCGCAAGGAATACTCTCTCGAATAACTCCGGAGCCAGCATGATCAATAACATAATCAGAGGCATTGCAGCCATACAAGTTTCCATTGTTTGCAAGCACCTGCATTTTCACATCATGGACGGCAACCAATGCACTGTCGGTAGTTGCTTGACTAAAATATTGAGCGCCATTTTCTGCGGCAAAGAAAGATACATTGTAAAGTTCCGTGTAAGGATTAGCTACAGTATAAAGAGCTCTACCTGTTCTCGGCATCGGATACAAACAGGCATTCACAAATTCCTCTGCATCTTCTTCCGCAGTCGCACTGATAAAGGAATTGTATCCTTTACAGGCATGAGACTCTGTTGAGGACCCGGTAACGGTGTAGTCAACCTGCATAATCCGTGTGTCGTGTGGTACAATCCTTCCATCCCAACAGGCATGTAAGCCCGCTGGATCTGCATAGTATTCATGCGGATCATCTCCGCAACACTGAGAGCCTGTCCATGCAGTTTTAGCGGTATTATCACAAGCTAAGGCGCTTTCATCAAGGTCATCAATCCATCGGCCACCTCCGCTACAGAACGTGTTATTAGTGTAACTCATACTATCCCGAGAAAGATACATCCGATCTAAACCAAAAACTGCTGCTGTATTTCCTCCAATATTAAATACGTCAAGCTTTCCCCAACGATAATGTACTTCATTCTTGATTGCCTCTCTATCACCCACAAACATAATAAGGGAGATGTCCTCTTGCTTAAGTGATGGTGGAAGTGGAATTTTAATATGGTGCCATTCATAGAGCTCATTCCCATCAGTAGAGTAGTCAATGATTCTACGATTAAAAAGAGGGGCTTTTGATGGATAAGAGATATTAAATTGCAGGAGATTAAGTTGTGATTCTTGAGTTAAAATGTCATCACTAATAGGATAAGCAGCACTATCAAAAATAGTAATGTTCCATAGATCAGTGGTTGTAAAAGCAATATCAAACTCAAGGAAAGAATAATTTTTCCAGTTAGTAATGCGAAGAGGCGCATCCATATAATCATCATTAGGATTGTTGTTGAACGAGTGAGCAACATCATTTATGAGTCCATAGATAAACCCAGACTCTTGGTCTATTCTTGCCGTAGCAATCCATAACTTCAAGACGTAATTTGCTGACGGATCATCAGAGTTATAATAATCAATAACAGACCCCAGAACCTCACCGGATCGCTTAACTTTAGGATTAGGGTTAGCATTCACATCCCATAACCCATTATTTTCTGTTGGACAATCTGCATAAGAGTAACCGCAACACACTGCCCAGGATCCACGATTACCTTCATCGTAGCAGATGACCCTATCAGTATCAGACCCAACAGGCTCGTCTTCCGTAGTATCGCTTAATACAAGATATTGACTTGCAAAAACATAGGCCCTACTATTTGTTCCGTTTGTCTGGAGGGTAAGATTATGATATCCCTTTTGTAAGTCACCATTAAAATATATTGGTAAATTGCTAAATTCTTTGTTATTCAACAGCTCATCTCGATGGAAAGTTCCCGTTCCTTGACTGGTTTCATTATGCGTAAAGAAGGAACTGTTTGCTTGGATAGCATCACCTTCAAAACCACTGCCTTCACAAACAATTCGTGTAAGATTCCTTCCAGATCCTGCGTCAGGAAGACAGGAAATCCATGCACTTTTGTCCTCATCGTATGTTTTTTTAGGGAATTGTATATGGATACCAAGATCCTCAAAAAATCCAGCATCGGGGACAACACCCCCATTACCCCCTCCAGATTCCGGCAGATCAGGAGGTGGTGTTACGGTAATTCCTGAATTTGCATTTCCCAAATCTAAACCCGGAGCCTGTCCTTCACGCTGACTCTTGCTCAGATTAAATGCTCCAAAAGGATCGCATGCAATCCATTGAGGATTATTTGTAGCACCCCATCCTATAACATCATAAACAGGACGGTCAAATGCCCCCTGCGGTTTGGGAATCTGCCAGCAAGATTCATTAAGATTTATTGTATAGATCTTCCACAGGTTTTGTAGCGCCGATGCTTGCTCCCATAACCATGGACCTTGCGTCTCAATGCCAGGATTTCTGCCTAATGGATAAGGACATCCTGTACCCCCTACATACGTATCTTGATCCTGAAGCGCATTCTGATCAACATCTTGACGAACACAAAGAGAGATAGGAATATTCGAAATATTCGCAATCATACCTTGATCAGCAAGGGCATCAGAAACGTTCGTACCATCACCACAACAATTCGGATTAGTAAAATAGCCAGGTTGTTCAGTAACATTTACCGAGGCAGGAAGAGAACAATCAAATGGTTTTGTATGTTCTGGTACACCATCTTCATCACTCAAATCATACGTATGAGTTCGTGCAGTAAGGGATGGGGGAAAGGGTTCCCACCATGGTTCAGTCAGATCTCCTTCAGTAGGACAGTTATCTCCAGTACAATCCCCACTAAGGGTAACATTCATGTAAATACCCTGCAAATTATCAGCTCTTCCTGATGCACTAATAATACATGAAGGAACTGGCGCAGATGGGGTAGTATTGAAAAATGGAAACATGAATTGAAAGGGGTCAGTGAGCGTGTAAGTTGTGTTACACCAATTCACTCCATTGCAATCCGCAAGAGGAGTAACACCATTGTACCATGTACACACGAGGCCAAGCCCACCTACACAGGATCCTTCAAAACAGACATTTCCCCCGCCACATTCTTTGTCTGTACAGTCGTCGTCTGCACAGTCTTCATCTCCATCACCATCGTTATCAAAACTATCCCCGCACGAATAATATGTCGGACCAAAAACTACATCTTCAGTAGCACAGCTTCCTGTATTAGGGTAGCCTCCACAACTACAAGAGCAATCCTTGCAATTATCAGAGGATCCTATCTGACAATCGTGGTCAGCATCAAAGTAACAGTCGTTCAAACTATACCCAGAACATCCATCATAACAACTATCTTCGCTAAAACATGATGCTGCCTTAACCGAAGGCATCGAAAAGATAAAGAAAAGTGAAGAAAATATTAAAAATATCGTCACCAAGAAAGATAGCCGTACAATCCCGTTAAATCTTTGAGAAGTTTCTCTGGTCCAACCCCTTTTTTTGTGTGTGAGTTCCATAGCAATCTGCGTATATTAAATATCACAATTATTGTCCTTAATAAACTTAACGATTAAGACGAAAGATTAAGGCAACCAACATAAGGTCAGTATGCCAACTTCCATCGGAGCAATGCTGCAATTCCTCCCAAGCCATCCAGTTTCTTGCCACCTTCATGGTCGTTACTCACCATCATAATCTCTCCTTTGGCAGCATCGGTCATTTTCAGTAATTGATCAATTGCTTCATAGGTTCCTTTTTGGCGTGCGTGCTGAATAAAAGAATCAGTAATCAATAATGTTTGTACTGCTCCTGCATCAACTGCAGCTGCTGTCTCAGTAATACCGTACGCCGCAAGTTTATCTTTGGAAATCTCTTGGAGAAGCTGCTCGACAAGAGTCATCTCTTTGGAGATACGATCCTCATGAAGTGCATGTTGCGTTTCTGGCCTCTTGAGCACCTCTTGGATACCATGCTCGCCAGCATCACTGCAGGTTGCAAGAATAATCTTTTTTCTACATTCAGAATCTTTTAATTCTTTGAGAAGGTCTTCTTTCCAGAACGCAGGACTGCCAATAATAATCTTATCAAGCTTGTACCGGGTATCATATTCCACGATCAGTTTCAGAAGATCAGCATAAAAACTTCCTTTCTTCTGTTCTGAAATACGTTTCCGTTGGACCTCTCCCTTAATGCTGCTCAATAATTGGTACCCTGAGGGTTTCATAAGGGCAAACAATGCCTCTTCGCGATCAAGAACAAGGATGAGTATTTTAGGATGTTTTGCTTTTGTTGCCTCACCCAAGCGTTCAATCTGGTATGTTAACCATTTTTCCTTTTGAATGACAACGATACTCTGTTCCTCAACGTTGATCGTATGATAACTTCCGCGGGGAACATCCTCTGGTCCTTCAAGGATTTTTCCCGATACCCGTAAGATGGTTGCAGAAGGATGAAATTCTACCTTCGCTGCATGTATAGTAAGCGTCACCCATTTTTTGATAATTTTTACCTGGCGTTCCTCTCCAGTTCCTAATTTTATTTTTCGCTCTGTCCTACCACTAATCTCGTCACCAGGATCAATTAAATGGCTGAGGTACCACAGGTCATCAAGAACCGTAACTTTAAGCTTTACTTTGCCATGTTTCAAATCTTTATGGATAATCTGCATAGGAGGCACCAGTTAAGGGTTTTCATTGAAAACACAATTCACAAAACGCACGCCACCACTATGGCGGCTGACGGATTGCTCAAGGAGCAATCCTACGCACACCCCGCAACTGGTTACGCTCAGTTGACACGCAAGGAAGAGCATGAAGCTCTTCGCCGTGGCTATCCAGGCAACACGAAGGCCACGAAGTGCAACTTTATGTTGCACCCTTTTGATCAAACTTCGGTAAAGTTTGGGGGGCAAGCCCCGTTGCGTCAGCGCCCATGGGCGTGCGGCGAGTCGGGGGATGACCCCGTCGGGGTGACTCGTAGGGCGTTTCCGCAGAAACGACCGTCGCACCGCCTACAATGGCGCTGTGACGATAAAAGGCTTACTATTATATTTACGAAACATTTTTATAATAATACTATTTAAACTTTGTTACGATGCTTGCTACAAAAAAAGGGGCAGTGACACAACCACCAAGCGGTTCACAGGCAGCGGTTCTCATTCTTATTATTACCCTCCTCATTGTTCTGTATGTTGTCTTCTTACCAGGTAAGGAACGGGCAGAACTCTTCGGCGACGAGCCAAGTGGAGGCGAAGGAGAGGGTGAATTCACGCCAGACTATGAACGTCTTGTGCTTGATGAACGAGTCGGAAGACTAGACTACCTTAAATTTAAAGAATATGAACATACCGTACCCTCAGTTTTTGTCACCACGCGAACAGAGGCCAATAGCATCAAAGAATTTAACAGTGTTTATGTGAAGAATGGAGTTTTAGATCAAAAATTTGCAAATCTGAGCTTTGCCATTGATGATCCTGAAAATACTGATAATGTCCTTCTCTCCTTTACTGTCAAACGTGCACAAGGCTTTCTAACTATTAAACTCAATGGGTACACGCTCTTAAGTAACGAACTAACAAGTGTCAATCCAGCCCCCATAAGCTTACCGAAAGAATACCTTCAACGGAACAACCTCTTAGAGTTTACCGTTGATAGCGTTGGCTGGAAATTCTGGAAAACAAACGAATATCTGCTTGAAAATATCAAAGTAACTGGTGACATTACCGATCTTTCACGCCAGGAAGCACGAAATATTTTCCTTATTTCAGCAACAGAGCAGTACAACATGGACAAAGCAACCTTACGATTTTCAGCTGAGTGTACAACCGGGCAGGTTGGTGTGCTGCACGCCTACATCAATAATCAGGAAGTCTTCAGCGGCATTCCCGATTGTGGTGCCAGTCGTCCTCTTGAATTTTCTCCGGCATATCTGGACGTGGGAGAGAACAGTATCCGTTTCCGTACTGAACGTGGATCCTATCTTATCGATCAAGTTAAAATAACCACTCACTTAAAAGAGCTCCGTTATCCCTTGTTTTATTTTTCCTTGAGCACTGAAGAATTTGAGGATGTCAGAGATGGATTTTTGGAAGTAAACATGAGTTTGGAATTTCCTGATGATAATCAGGACCATGCTGCCCGCATTAGTGTGAATGGCAGGCTCTTCTACATTGACACCAGAGACCCTTTCTATGAACGCTCTATCACCAATTACGTTGATCGACAGGAGAATAACTGGATCAAGATCGAGCCAGACGGTATTAGCTTAGATGTCCCCCGTATGGTTGTCTATGTCTATAATGATGAGTGAATTCTCAACGGTTTGTATACGTGAAATATCACACCAAATACCATAATGCACAAAAATCCATACTTTCGTGCATTATACTTCCTCCATGAGATGCATAAATTTATAAACTTTTGTGCAGCATAACTCTAAGAAAAAAGAGCGTACGATGGATGACCCCAACGTTGTTACCAAGAGAAGGGTTTTAGGTGATGATAACACTACAGAACTCACCGCAAGGGCACGAGCAAAGTTAGACGACCATGCGGCATTTGATGCAGATCTCAGAAGAGCTGCACAGGGAGGAACTCTTTCTGCCGAAGATTCCCGAGGAATAGCAAGAGCAATGGCAGCAGAGGCGAGGGCGCAAGAGTCTCCACCATCAAGCAAAGTTACCGTCAATAAAAGCGAGCTGATCGTCGGGCTTTCCGAAGTCATTACCACAGATCACCAAATCCCTGAAGCTGATGTACGGGAGATCGTCAGAGCAGTTGAAAACGCACTTCCTGAAGAAACGAGTCATGAGGAACTTCAGCGTGTTCTCGGCCAAATTCTTGAAGAGTATAAACAGTGGAAAGCAAAACAGATAAAAAACGGTCTTGAGATTCAGCGAAGGCTTGCGACTCACCTTGGAGGGGATGTTGCTGCAGCCCAGCGAATGCATGAAACCGGCATGGGTTATTATGGTGCGCGAGATGTGGGAAAGGCTGCCTATGCTACAGGAAAATTCGCTGCCCGAGCAGTAGCAGAAAGATCGAGAGCCTATGCTCAGGAGAAGGTAGAATATGCGCGACAAAAGCATCTCTCGATACAAGCCTTTGGCCATCTCCTTAAAACCGCTGCATCTGCAGAAAGCAGTTTCAGTGATAAAAGAATGGCATTTGCTGGTATGGGTAGTATGATTAAAGATGCGTTCCAAAGAAATAAACAAGAGGAAGAGCAAGAAAAGAGCCTATTACAACAGCAACTTGCCTTGATTCAAGAACAGCGAGAAGCATTACGAAATTCAACGAATCCAGAAGATAAACTCAAGGAAATTGAGCTTCTCACAAGACAACAGCATGTTGAAGACGAAATCAAAAAAAAGGACGAAGAAAGAAGTGATGAAGAGAACAAGGAAAAAACCGAAAAAAAAGAAAATTGGAAGGGAAGGGGAAAAACAGCATGGGGAGGGATTAAAGGTGGCTTTGGATTGGCGAAGAGTGGTATTACCGGGGCTGTTCGTTCCTTTGGGTTATTTGTGGTCATAGCACTGGTGGTTCATCTTCTAAACGTAACTATTTTTCTATACAGCCCGGTGATCAATCTCATCTTTGCCTTGCTTTTGTTTTTTTATTTCTACCAACGAGACTTCAAATCAATACCCTTTATCATTGTGGGATTTCTCTTATCAACGTTTTACATTCAAAGCCTCTTGAGTAACCTTGTCAAGGGCATTGAAGCCAATATATTCATTGCACCCATTTATGCATTCCCCTGGCTCTGGGCATGGTACATCATCATAGATGCCCTCTACCGGGATACGGTGCTCAAGGACAAGGAAAATCCCTCCACAAAAATCTGGGCGACCTATATGTTTGCTTATGTCGTGTTCTTGCTCTTTACTCCGGGATTCCAAGGCGCATTCCAAGGCTGGATGGGAAATGTTGATCTTCCTGATGAACAACAACAGCTCATTGCCCAAGGAACCGTAAGCAAGAGCCAGCTTGGTTTGTTCTGGAGCAGCACTGTTTCCTGTATTGGCGGACTTTTTTCTGCAGACGCCACTGCATGCGAAAACTTTGGCAAACCGCCTAAGGAAAATAAAAGCCAAGAGCCGTTACTGAGCGGAGGTATTGACACCACAAAAGAAGAAGCAGTTACCGTCGACATTATTGCACCTCGCTACTCGATAGATGTCTACCAGGGAGATCCGGTGTTTGTTGATTTCCATCCGGTCGTGAGCGTTACGCAAGATGTGCTCTTCAGCTTTGGTTGTAAGGTTGAGGATATCTATACTGAAAATACTCCTTTTGCCGACCCCACCGAATGGCAGGTCTCCGTACCAAAAGGATTCACTAATCCACCAGCAACTAAGGAGAACACCGTAGTTATTTGTACCTTTCCGAAACAAACTCTTGGTCTCGAAAATGGGGCTAATAAACTTACCTTCAATGCACGCATGACTGACGGACAACTCAAGGTGGAGAGTAAATACGTGCTTTATTTTATTGAGCAAACTGCCTTGGATGAGTGGAAAACACGTTTTACAACTGATCCTGAATTTAATACCGCTGAAGAAGAGTACAACAAACGTATTACCCGGCATCAAACAGAAGAGGATCTTGTTGCTGCTGAGGTTTACAAATACCAACAATTATTTCCCGGAGTTATTGAAAATGATTACAAAAAAGGAAAGGTAGAATCAAAATCAGATCCTGGCTTTATCAAGCTCATTGTTGTTCCTGATCCACGGGTAGTCGTTGGTGTAAAAAACAGTACCTTGGTAAAGCTCAAGATTGCTGTGGAGAATATGGTTCCGAATGGAAAGCTTCTTGCCCTTACCTCAGGCAGTGTTACCATCCCATCATGGCTTGTACCAGCGACAAACTGCCAGCTCTTAGATCCAGCAAGCAAAATCTGCCAACAAAAAACATGCACCTACCCTATGAAGAAAGAATCATTGCAACGGTATAGCCAGAAAAGTCTCGAAGAGATAGCATACGGGAAACAGAAATCATTAGATTACTGTACGCTGGAAGTCCAAGGACAACCTGCTTTAGCAAACCAGAATAATTTAAACAGCGAAATTATTGATGTTTCGCTTAGCTATGATTATGAAGTAGAATCCTCTGCCAGTATTGTTGCCCATGATGTTCCTGATGCCGAGCTCTATGACACCGAAAAAGCAACCATTGGCATTCCAGCCTCTGGGAGTATGTGGGAACGAGCAATAACAACGCAAGATCCTACTGCTGACAATAGAGTGTACTACGACCTCATCCTTGATTATGTCTCTCAAGATGGAAGTTATGCCAGTGAAAAAAAAGGTGCTGATTTAGTCGCTGGGCTAATTGCGCAGGAATCCGCCTTTAATTACAAAGCAGGCTCGCCAACAGGCTGTTATGGCTTAGGACAGTTCTGTTATAGTACTGCATGTGAATATCAAAAAGCACCGTATCTTCTCTGTGCAAGGAGTGACGATAGTAGTAGGGGTTGTGGAGGAGCATGCGAGCCTTGCGATGAGCAATGTGAGCTTGTCAAGGGACGAGACAATCGAGCAGTACCCCATCGAAGCATCCAGGCAACCGTTAATTATCTTGCAAAATTGCGAAAGAGTTACGTAGGCTACAAAGACCAGGATAAATTTGCAGTAGCTGCCTACAATATTGGTGAAAAAGTTATTACCACGGCAATTCTTGAAACACGTGAAGCAGATCCGACCTGGGATCGAGTCTACCATGAGATTACACCAGAATTTTTGCTTCAGTTTCCTGGCTATAGCGGAACCTTCACTACCTCTAGTGGTAAAACAAAAGCATGGGATGATTCCATGCGTAAGAATAAAGTAAAGGAAGTAGGTACCCATGTTGCACGCGTCATGTATTATTATGAAGACTTCAGCACCAAAGAAATGCCAAGCTTTAGCTAATCTGGTTTGGATAATAAACGTATAACCATCATGAAGACGTCGTCAGGAATGAAGAAAAAAAGAAGAGTTCAGATGTTGTTACTCCTCACCGTAGTTTTCATAGTCCTCCTCGTTGTTGGCTGTCAGCGGCTAAAGCGTGATAACCAAGGCGATACGAGTATTAGAGTACTCGAGCAAAAGACAGGAAGGGATGGTTTAGTCATCACATTTCTGGATGAGATCACTCCCAGAGAAATATGGGCAGGAACGCCAGAAGAGCCTACTCCTTTTCAGATAGGTATTGAGATTAGCAACAGAGGCTACACCGAGGTAACCAATGGCTCTATTGCCCTTATGCGTTTCTCTGATTACATGGAAATTGTCCAACAACAAACCATGAAAAACACCATAATCAATGTTAAAGGCAAGGATCGCTTTAGTCAGACCGAGGGCTATCAGCTTGAAATTTTTGACGTTCGAAATACAGGCATTCCGACTGATGTCGAGAAGGATTTTCTCTTCAAGGCAAAGGTCTGTTATCCATACACCACGCAAGGAAGTGTGGAGGTTTGCATCGATCCATTTATGTATGACTATGCCAACAAGGATAAGGCAACATGCCAAGTCAAGGATGTTGCTATCTCTGGAGGGCAGGGCGCACCGGTGGCCGTAACTAAGGTTGAAGAAACCATCGTAAGCACAGGAAATCCTAATGAGTTTGAGGCACAATTCGTCGTTCACTTTAAGAATGAAGGTAAGGGCCTCGTAACCGGTATTGACCAGTACGCGAGCGCCTGTACGACGATTGCTCCGAGAACTGGGCTTGACAAGGTACAGGCAACCATAGAGCTTTCTGGCGAGATTATCGACTGCACAAACATCATTCAATCCTATGATGATCCGACAACCTCCAAGGCCTACTGTACCAAGACCATCCGTAAGGATCAGGGAAGTTTTGTCACGCCACTTTCCATAACACTCTCCTACGGGTATGTTTCTGAAGAGATAGAGCTAACAATAAAAGCAAAACATAAACCAACATGGATCCCAGATCAACCTCCAGAGCAAAACCCTGATGAAAACCCTCCTGAAAGTGGTACGACTTGCCAGCCTCCTGACGGATACTGTCAAAAAAAAGATATTAACGTGTGTGCAAAGGCGTATGGCACAGAAATTACGGGAAAGACCTGCCCAACTACTGATGAAGTTTGTTGCAGCAAGGAAAAGAGTTTGTGTGAAGAGCAAAAAGGGAGTAGTTATCAATGTATCGATGAGAGTACCTGTAGCCCACCATTCTTTACCGGACTCTGTCCTGGCCCAGCAAACATTATCTGCTGCGAGCCCTCATCCTAACGTACAGAATCTCAGCTTGTTTTATTTTCTGGAGATTCGTAGTTTACTTCTTCTCCTCCATCATGTAATACGCTCCCCTATACGAGCCTATTTTTCGAACATACTTAAACTTCACTAGCTCATTTAAGTCAAAAAAGTAAGTTAAAGTAAACTTAAAGTAATGTCTACTAATAAAAAATAAAATGGATTCTGGTTTCTTTATGGACTGGCAAACCACATCACGAATCGAAATCCTTATATACTCATAACCGTCTTAAAGACAGCAAATAACCAAAAAGCAAAAAAAGGCACGGCCATGAATAAGAAAAAAAGAGTGATGTTCATGTATCTTCTCCTGATCATTATGATTATTAGTCTTACCGGATGTACTGCCTTTAAGCGCAAAGGAAACGAGGATGATAAGCGTACGTATGATGTGCATACCGGCAGTGTCGGACTGGACTTACGATTCGTGAAGGACAATCCACCTGCTAACATCTTTAGTGATCAAGATCTCCAATTCATGATTGAAGTGCGAAATAAAGGGACTGAACCTATTCGAACTCCTGATGATGGCATTCTTTATCTCTCGGGATTTGATCCCATACTCATTCCTCTGTTCACGACAAGTAGCGATATCTTTAGTTGTCTCAATAATGGGCAACTCGAAGGAAAGAGCCTATTCAATCCTGAAGGCGGATACAGTATTTGCGATAAATTTTACACCACGGGGGGTATGGTCCTTGGAAAAATTGACGAATACAAACCAACAATTGTGGCAACTGCATGCTACAAATATGCTACGGATGCCAGTATTTCGCTCTGTGTTGATCCGGATCCAACAAAGATCATGGAGAATGAGGCATGTAAGGTTAAGGATGTTGCAACCACTGGAGGCCAAGGAGCTCCGGTTGCAGTAACCGGTATTTCTGTTGACTCATTTCAAGGTTCAACGTTAGTAAAGATCAAAATTAAAAATGTAGGTACCGGCCGAGTTGTTGACGTGGGCAGTGTACGGAGATCGAGTGGTGTTTCACCGATTACAGGAACATGCCCCTTTGAGCTCAAGTACCAAGGATTGGATAAAGTCCATTATTATTATGATGATATAAGACTTGGTACGCTAATAACGCCTATGAGTCCCTGCCAACCGGCTTCTCCGCTCACGCTCGTCGATGGCGAAGGTATCATTTACTGTAAATTTTATTTGGGTGAAGGTAATACTGCTGCCTTCACCACTGCGCTGAATGTTCGCCTAGAATATGGGTATATGGACTCTATCAAAAAAGATATCCGCATTATCAACACTGAGTTAACCCGGATGAGTTAAGTAAAGCAAAAGATTTATATAGAGGCAACACCCCATCTCTTGAGAACAAAAGAGGAGGATTTTTACCATGGTATCGAGAATGGTATCCAGATCTATCATTATTGCATTGTTGAGTCTTCTTATTTTACTTGTTGGATGTACCACCCAAGAGGATAATAATAACCAGGTATTGGGCTCATTTATCGGAGGCAGTGAAGGTCTTGATATGAATTTCCTTGAAGGAGCTCCTCCACAAGAGGTTTTTGATCACGATTTCCCGTTTGGTATTAATCTCCGTGTTGAGAATATGGGTGAATTTGACGTTCCTATCGAAAAAGTGAACATACAAATTACCGGCATAGATCCAAGCGATTTTGGAAAAACTCAGGATGACTTAAATACAAGCAGCGAAGAGGATATGCGTGGCAGACATAAAGATGTTGAAGGCAATATTATTCCAGGAAGTATTCTTAATTTTAACTTTGACGACCTCCAGTATCAGGGAAATGTCAGCGGCCAGGTTACCTTCAATATCAAAGCAGATGCATGCTACAGTTATGGTACTTTTGCAAACTCAAAGATCTGTGTGCTTGAGGATCTTTTAGGAACGACAAAGGCTGCTGCATTCTGTAATCCAAACGAAGAAAAGATCGCAGAAAGTTCTGGTGCTCCGGTAAAGGTCAGTGCGTTTAGAGAAAATGTAGCAAGCAAGAATAAAGTGAGTTTTATATTTACCGTTACCCATGCAGGAGAAGGATCTCCCCATCAAACTGGCAGCTCCTGTGATGAAAGCTACAGCAAACGAGATTGGATCCATGTAACCATAGATACTGGCTTAAGTGACGGAGACCTCAAATGTAGTGGTCTCAGGAATGGAAGAGCAGTTGGCAGTGGCTATGAAGGAGACTTCCAATTATATAGCGGAGAGCGCTCAATTACCTGCAATCAGGAGATAGATGATCTCGGTGATTATGAAAAACAGGTCAACATTGGGCTTACCTACGACTATAATCAACACATTGTCCAGGAATTAATGGTTAAGCATATCGATAGTTAAGAGAACAGTGATTTCTTTTTTTACGTTTACTAGTGAGGTTCTTCCCGACAGATTATATCAAGAGTTAATTCTAGTTTCTCGTGGTCAGCCAGAGAGGATTTTCCCTTCAAATCTGTTAGACGTGCATATCCATTTACAGGATCGTAAACAAATCGATGTCCTCTTTGATCACAAAGGACACTCAAATCACCAACTCCTGACATCGAACTATTGGCATCAGGACGTGCCTTATCATGATAAGCATCCCAATGAAAAGAGTATGTTCCCCCAGGTTGAGGTGGAGTTTCAGGTAATTTCATTACTTTGCCTTTTCTTTCTCAGCATTTTCAGAACCGAGTAAGGCAACATGAGCGAGTAATGCCTCAAGCTGTACATACTCGTCAGAACCCTCAGTCATCCTAAACTCAATATCGCCACACTTATCTATCAGCGTAACCATAGTTCTACCATCAATTGCCAAGTTCCAGACCTCACGTTGGATCTGTTTAATGATATCAGTACCAGACAAACCGTACTTGAGCATCACATCCAGAAGCTTTGTCCTTGCCTCGATAAATTTGTTGGCCAAGGCAAGATCAAGAACTTGCTTGAGCTCTTTAGGCTTTGCCACTGATGCTAATGAGTAGATCATCTCTTCGGTAATATGTTGGGCAACTGCAGCACAGCTCTGCAAAATATTCTCCATTCGTCGACAATCTCCTTCAGTAACCAGAAAGAGCGCTTCTTTTGTTGCCTCATCAATCTTGAGATGCTCCTCTTTTGCTATATGATCGATAAGGTGAAAAATTTCTTTCTTTTCAAGAGGCTTAAAACGAAAAACCGTACAACGGCTTTGGATGGGTTCAATGATCTTACTGGAATAGTTTGCTGAAAGAATAAAACGCGTTGTTGTCGTATAATTCTCCATGGTTCTTCGCAATGCCTGCTGAGCCTCTCTGGTCAAGGCATCACATTCATCAAGAAAAATGATCTTAAACGGAACATCACCCATCGCTTTAGTACGTGCAAAATCCTTTACCTTACTTCGAATGACATCAATGCCTCTTTCGTCACTTGCATTCAACTCAATGAAATTTTGCCGCCATGTTTCACCGAATAATTGGCGTGCAACAACCAATGCTAAGGTACTTTTTCCAATACCCGGACTACCAGCAAACATCAAATGAGGCAAGTTTTTCTGTTTGACAAAGGCTTCGAGCTTTGCAATGATTTCCTTTTGTCCACGTACCTGAGAAAACAATCTTGGACGATATTTCTCGGTCCAGATGGTAGATTCCATACAAAGGGTAAATAGCGAATGCTTTATATAGGTTTTGTTTACACAAAAACACCAAGGAAAACATCAAAAAGAGAGAGTGGCTAAATAATATCTTCCTCAGCAACTACGAGAAAATCACCGACGGCAATGACTGCACTGAACGGGATAAGGATGTGGCCTTCCCTGTCTTTCTCAAGTTCCAGTTTTTCCGTATAAGGTGTTGCATTTGAAAGAATAAGATGGATAAGTTCTCCTGAGCGTGTTTCAAAGATAATATCACCAACTTCGCCAAACCTTTTTCCACTTTTACTGACTACTGTTTTTCCCAACAATTGTCGTGAAAACTTTTTTTCATCTCCAGCCATAATATAACCCCCGCTTACCCGCGTATAGGCAATTCATACATAAATTCATACATAGTTCTATGCTAAGATTTGACACTGTACAGTGAGCCGTTCTATTTAAACCTTTCTATCAAATAAGAAAAAGTTTTAAAAAGCAGATGAACTACCCTTAAGATTCAGGAACAGCCCCGTAGTGTAGCGGCCAAATCAAGGAGGCCAATCATACAAGGCTCTGGACCTTGTGACCCTGGTTCGAATCCGGGCGGGGCTATATGTTCTTTGCCATAATTAAACATCTACACCAATATACGCACGCACTAGCCAACCAATAAAGAAGCTGATGAGGGCAACACCAAGTGAAATTGCACTCATTTCAACAAATCTCGGCCAAAACCTTGTTCCTTTTGCCGTTGCTATGTAAAAGGTGTAGAAAGCGATAATAGCTATAGTTGTAGAAAGCATGATAACCATAGCTGCCATGACATTGGTAAGCAAGAGAAAGGGCAAAATCAGTAAGGCTACGGTCACAAGATAAGCAACACCCGTGTAGATTGCTCCGGTAAGCGCTTTTTTCTCAGTTTCTTTTTCCTCTTTAGAGGAAAGGTACTCAGATGCTGCCATTGAAAGCGCTGCAGCAAATCCGGTTATCGAACCTATGATTGCAACAAGCTTTCCATTTGCCAAGGCTAAACTCAAGCCAGCAAGTGCTCCGGTAAGTTCTACTAAAGCATCATTTAAACCCAACACAATAGAACCAGCATAGGCAATTCTCTGATCGTGGAGCATGCCTATCAAGGCCTTCTCATGTTTCTGCTCATCCAGAAGCAGCACATCAAAGGGCGCTGTTTTCTGGGTATGGTAAAGTTTCTGAGCAAAAACTTCTCCTTTTTCCATAAATCGTAAACTAAAGGTTACTCCTAAAATGGATGCTAGCAAGAGGTGTTGGTTTACCCTCCAGCGATCTGGTTTTACCTCTTGATGTGTGTATTTCTTTAACAAGCGATAGTGCCGGAGTTCGTCCTTTGCAATACGCTCCAAGATCTTACGATTATGAGAATCATTTACTTTATTGGCTAACGCGTGATAGATCTGGTACTCAGTGATCTCATTTCGTTGGGCCTGCAACATAACATCCATAGACGTCAATAAACACTAGCCCTATATAAATATTTCAACATTTTAATCCACTATAGCAAAGGACACTAATAACCGTAACTTTATGTCCTTTGCTTATTAGGAAAAGACATACAAATTATTACGAAAATTAATGTCTTTTCCTATAGTTCAATGTTATTCCAACTCTTGAACATCATTATTCGGTTTAGGTTCATCGACAGTTGACTTCTTTCTTCCTCTTTTCTTTGGTTGCTCCTGAAGATACATTCTTCGTTTGGCATAATTTACCGGATTCTTGCACCTTGTGCAGATACGATCCTCGCATTTTACGCCAAGAGCAGTGTAGTATGCAGGATTATCGCAGTTAGGCGGCAGTATCTTTTTTTTGTTTGCCTTATGATACCTTATTTGGCCTTTGATAACAACCTCTCGCAATGGCTCATTATTGCACTTGTTCCATGCGAGTAACCGTTGTTCTATTTTTTCATAACTCCATCCAACGCTTTGGAGGAAATTAACAAGAATAAAAACAGCACGCTTACGACCATCAGGAAGGCCCTGTAATAACTTTTGAATACACGGAGGAAAAAGCTCCTCGGGAATAGCTTCTTGAGATTCCATAAACGTAAAGGAATTTTCCTTTTCTTTTCTTCTTTCGATCATCTCCGTAATCTGTGGCTTGTGATCATATGCCTGGACTAATAACTGTGTTGCCTCTCCAAGTTTTTCAGGTGTACGGTCTAAAAATGAATATCGCGAAAGAGGCACGACATCAGGACGAGCCATTACTGGTTGAAAATCAAGGATGCGTTTAGGGTTAATAGGCACTGAAATGAGACCACTTTTTTCATTAAAGGAGTAAGGGCTTCTAAAGAGATGCCGATGGGACAATAACAAGGTGTCTATATCGAGGATAGTAAATGGATCAAAAACGCGTTTATTGAGCAACTCTTCTTTTGGTTTACCTGTTTTTTTTTGGATAGTCTCAAAAGAGTCTTTCTTGAGCAGTTCTTTGCTGAGATGCGGCGCAATCATATCCTTAAGATAACGAGCAATCCGTCGAGGGGCTTCAGGAAACAAATCCTTGGTTGCAGAACCTAAACATCGTTCAGGAAAAGAAGCAAAAGGAACGCCAATATGAAATCCATGGTTCCCTGAGAATTTACACGAAATCGCAGTAATGCCGTGATATTGTAATGCATTAATAATAAGATGACCTGCAACAGCACTGTACTCAAGGATCTGACAATCAATGTCAATAACTAAATCCCATCCAACACGCAGCTCTTCTATCGTATGCTTGTTCATACCCGTTTGTAAAAGCAGTGGGTTATGCCAAAGTTCTTCTGAACAATGGAATGATGTAGCGCCTTCTTTTACCAGTTCAAGGACATCATTTGGATACCGTAAGATATCAGGACGTTTACCAAAACCCGCATTACCAAAGCGGACTGCCACCTCGCGTTGCTGAGCAGCAGCAACAATGGCTTCTTGAATTTCAGGACGCTTGTAAAAGCGTAAAAGCGTTCCTACAGGGATTACCGGATAAACTCTTTTATGCTGATCGTTTGATTCCTGAGGGGTTGGTGATTCCGACAGCTCCATACTCTAAAGAAGGCTTCTTTCCTTTATAAGAGTTGTGTGGGGTTGTTGTGAATCTGCGATACAAAAATATTAAAACTTGGCCACCCATATACTTTTACTGATAGAAAGATAGAAAAAACATGGATGGTGTATCCCTCGCTCGTTATCCTTATGAAAAAAAACCATGAAGTATTTTTTGCCTTGCTTGCCAAAGTAAAGGAAACGCAATTTCCGATTATCGTTGAAGGTAAGAAAGATATGGCAGCACTCCGTTCATTAGGGTTAACCAATACGATTGTTACCTTGAATAGTAAACCGTTATTTAGCATTGTGGAAGAAGTTGCGACCAAGTATCGTGATGCCATTATTTTGACTGATTTGGACGAAGAAGGAAAAAAATTATATGGTTCACTTCATCGAGGTTTGAACCATTACGGTGTACGAATCCACAATGAAATCCGCCATTTTCTCCTTCGGCATACTTCCCTGAGGCAAATCGAAGGATTATCTACGTACTATCAAGAGTAAGTAGAGAAGTAAATGTAAAGTCGCCCAAAAACTCCTCTTAGACCATTAATGCATAAGTTTTTTAAAGCATAAAGGTCTTCATATGCCGGTGATCGCTATGATGAAAAATCAGTTTAAAACATTTATCCTCCTTTCCTTTTTAACAGCCCTGATGCTATGGATCGGAAGCTTATGGGGAACAAGCGGGCTTATTATTGGGCTTGTTTTTGCCTTAGTCCTCAACGTCGGAAGTTATTTTTTCTCGGATAAGATCGTCCTCCTGATGTACCGGGCAAAGCAGGTGACAGAAGCCAAAGAACCACAATTATACCACATCGTTAAGGAAGTGACAACCTTGGCAGGAATTCCTATGCCAAAGATATACATTATTCCATCGTCAACCCCAAATGCGTTTGCAACCGGAAGAAATCCAAAGCACGCGGCTGTTGCCTGTACTGAAGGAATCCTGAAACTGCTGACTAAAGAAGAATTAAAAGGAGTTATTGCCCATGAGGTTGCCCATATCAAAAATAGGGATATCCTCATTCAAACGATTGCAGCAACCATTGCAGGAGTTATTTCCTACGTTGCCATGATGGCTCGATGGTCTGCTATCTTTGGTTTTGGAGATAGAGATAGAGACAGTAACCTCCTTGAACTTTTAGTATTGGCCATACTTACCCCTATTATTGCTACGCTTATTCAGTTAGCAATCTCCCGTTCCCGAGAGTATATTGCCGATGAGACTGGCGCGCGTACTATTCGCAATCCAAAGAGTCTTGCGAGTGCATTAGCAAAGCTTGAGAAAGGTATACAACACGATCCCATGCATTTTGGTAGCCCAGCTACGAGCAGTTTGTTTATTGCCAATCCGTTCAATGCAAAGGGATTCACCAACTTGCTTTCAACCCATCCACCCATGGAAGAGCGCATTAAGCGATTAGAGGCTATGAAGGTATAGAATTTTCTCCAGAACACGGGCAGTAAGTCATATTTATTACATGCATGGAAATATGGTGTTATTGGCACGGTTATTACGACAACACGAAGGCCGCGATGTGCAACTTTATGTTGCACCCCTTTGATCAAACTTTTAATAAAGATTGAGGTGAAACTATGGGAAAAAACATGCGCAAAGTTGTCCATTTTGAGATACCGGCAGACGACACCAATAGGGCACAGAAGTTTTACAAGGAGATTTTTGGCTGGGATATTACTGCAGCACCTGGCATGCCTTATTGGATGATAACGACAACACCAGTAGATAAGAAGTTTATGCCAACCGAAGTCGGCGGCATTAACGGCGGGATGTACAAGAGGGATAAGGATTCAAGCAAAACTCCTGTTCTTGTCATTGATGTTCCCTCGGTTGATGAATACGTAAAAAAGGTAGAGAGTAAGGGGGGTAAGATCTTCCGCAAGAAGGTTGCTGTGGGCGATATGGGATTCTATGCCCAGATCAAGGACACGGAAGAGAATATTATTGGGTTGTGGGAGACGGTAAAACGCTAAGCACAGAGACGCGCATTTTTTTCTTTTTTATGACAATAATACCCGTAACGTCAAGCTAAGTTCGCTAATAGGAACTCGTTTCTGTTCTGTCGTCTCTCTATCCCGAATCGTCACACATCCGTCCTTCAAGGTATCAAAATCTACCGTAAGGCAGTAGGGAATACCAATCTCATCAGCTCGTGCATACCTTCTTCCAATACTGCCGCTTTTATCGTAAAAACAGACAAATTCATCCTTCAACAGAGCATAGAGCTTTCGTGCATCTTCTTCAAGTTTTGCTACGAGAGGGAAAACTCCTACGTTAATAGGAGCTAATCGTGGATGAAGATGGAGAACAATATTTCCCCGTTTCTGATCATTTTCGTATGCTTCAAAGAGGAACACCAAAAATGCACGATCTAGTCCTAACGAAGGCTCGGCCACAACATGAGGAACAACCTTCTGTTTAGTTGCTTCATCAAATAAGGAAAGATCAACCTTGCTGTGTTTCATATGTTGTTGGAGATCAAAATCGGTCCTATTAGCAATACCCAGTAATTCCTTCCAACCAAACGGAAATTTATACTCCAAATCCCACGTATCGAGAGCATAATGGCTCACTTCTTTGGGAAGGTGCTGCCTGATTCGTAAATGATCAGGATTAACGCCAAGACGAACAAACCACGTATGCTCATGGGCAAGCCAATAGCCATGCCACGGTGTTTTAAGAATACCCTGATCAAGAGCTTCCTGAACAGTCATCTTCACCGGATCTTTACCCTGCTGCTGGAGATCTACGGCATACATCAGCAAACTATAACTAAGATAGTCTTTAAGAAATGGACATATCTGTAGCTGATTGGGGTGAATAAAATACTCAATTTCCATCTGCTCAAATTCCCGACATCGAAAAAGAAAATCACGAGGAGCAATTTCATTTCTGAATGCCTTACCGATCTGTGCAATACCAAATGGCAACTTCAGTCGAGCATTATCAGCAACCAATTTAAAGTTTGCAAAGATCAATTGCGCGGTTTCTGGCCGTAGATAGGCAACATAGTCGCTTGTAGGCCCAACATGCGTCTTAAACATAAGATTAAAATGACCAACAGCTTCAAACATACCTTTTGTACATACAGGACAATGAAGATGGTGTTTTTCGATAAGATCCTGGATAGCCTCTGCAGTCAATCCATCAGCAGATTGATGAAGCGTTGTTTCAATAAACTGATCTGCTCTGACTTTATGCTTACATTGACGACAAACAAGGATAAGATCCTCAAAATGAGCAACATGACCAGAGGCTTCCCATACCTTTGGGTTGGTAATAATAGAACCATCGATGCCAACAATATCCTCACGTGAATGTACATGCACCTTCCACCACACTGCCTTGAGGTTATTCTTAAGCTCGACACCTAAATGCCCATAATCAAAGAATCCCGCTATACCCCCATAAATTTCAGCTCCAGAATAAACAAAGCCTTTTCGTTTGCAAAACGACGCCATTTCTTCAATCGTTATACTCATAAAGTTAAGAGAAGGGTTTGCATTTAAAAGCATTTCTCTTATTTCAACGATCGAACAAAGAAGAAACAAAGGTAAGGAACGTAAGAAAAAAGAAAAAAACAGAAAAAACAGTCTATAGACTATATAAAAGATTTAAAGTCCAACTTAATATTTGTCCTCTTCTTCAAATGGTTCGTCGTCCTTGTCGTCTTTATCAGCGTCCTCATCATCATCGTCAGACTCTTCTTCTTCACTATCCTCGTCGTCATCAGATTCTTCTTCTTCAGCATCTTCTTCCATGTCTTCGTCGTCAGATTCCTCTTTAGTTTCTTCAGCATCTTCTTCCATGTCTTCGTCGTATGCCTTCTTCATACATTCCACCTCCTACGTACAGGTTCAGAAAAAGAAGGGAAAATTGAAATTGTTTATAAACCTATCTTTGTCTTTTTCTAAAGATTTTCATCCTTGCCTTATCGCTCGTTCTATTCCCTCTTGAACAATGTGAAAACACATCTCTTGCTCAGGAAGGCTTCGATGTTTTTTTAAGATTGCTTTCCTTAGATTTTTTTGTTCTTTCTGTAATTCAATTAAACACTTACTTCCATACAGAAGAATATCGCCACCAACCATCCGAACTCCATTTGCCTCAGCCACAGCTGAGTAAACTTGATTTGCAACAAGAACAGGGATGTTTCGCTTCCGTGCAATATCAGCCAAGCAGACAAGTTGTTTTCCAAGCTCTCGGTTAAGATCAAAAACAGCCTCGTCTTTAGTAAACTCTAAACGGTACAACATCCCAATTGTATCGACAACAATGAGACCGATTGATTCAGTGGCAATTGTTCTGAGCTTCTCAATGATACGCTTCTGTTCTTCGAAATGACTTGGCTTAAGAAAAAGGATATGGTTAAGAACAGTGGCATAGTGGGGGGTAAGTTGTTGTAGTCTCGCCAAAGAGAATCCCCCCTCAGTGTCAATATATATTACTTTCTTACCACGGTTAATAACCGCAATGCTACAAAGAGTACAGAGACAGGTTTTTCCTACTCCACCCGGACCATAGATCGTGGTAATGACATCCCGATCATAGCCCCCTTGAAGAAAGGTATCAAAAACTTCAGTTCCCGAAGAGATTTTTGTGTCCATACGTTGCTTATCCTCGGGAAAGAAAGGAAAACCTCTATAAAAAGGTTTGTTTGTCATAAATTTGGGCGATACCTTTATTAAGGCAACCCCTCCTAAGATAAAGAGATTCGATAAAGAGAAATTTCGAGTATAAAGAAGAGATCTCAACACGACTCATGATGCTCCTTGAGCAGCAATAATTACCTCATAAAAACGATCCTAGTTTTCATTTTTTTAATTACGCTAGGAATACGGCTGTACGTTGCATTCCAACTAGAAGGATTAAGCGATGCTGATTCATATTTTCTGCTTCGCAATGTAGAGCATATCACCAAAACCGGTACGCCATTATTTCATGACCCTTTAAGCTATGGTGGACGATTTTTACTCTTTAACCCTGTGTATGCCTACCTGTTAGCTTTTTTCAGCTTAGGGATACCTACTCTTCT
The DNA here is from genome assembly GCA_016187565.1 of Candidatus Woesearchaeota archaeon. Classification (NCBI taxonomy): domain Archaea; kingdom Nanobdellati; phylum Candidatus Woesearchaeota; species Candidatus Woesearchaeota archaeon. Next base: position 97,946 of record JACPJR010000010.1, on the reverse strand, counting down.
GGTCATTAAAATCCTCCCAAATATTTTCGCTAGTTCATTTATTTTTATTGCCTATCTTATCGCTGAAGACATCACAAAAACAAAGGATGCAGCATTGTTTACAGCCCTCATTGCTGGGTTTATTCCTATCTTTGTGACCGAAACCTTTAACACCGGTTCGGTGTATACACTTATGATTTTTGGAACCTTTCTTCTCGCCTACCTCTTTATCAAAAAAGAGAGAAATTTTAACCACTTTGTTATTGCATTAGTTGCGCTTCTCCTCTTTCATCCTTCTTCGTTTATTATTCTTCTTGCTATGGGAATTTATCTTATCATTGCGCTTGTTGAACGAATAGAACTTACTCGTGGAGAAATCGAAGTAACTATTTTTGCGCTGTTATTTTACCTATGGTTCTATTTCCTTATGTATAAAGACGCTCTTTTATATCATGGTTTGGGAGTTATCTGGCAAAATATTCCTTCATCGCTATTAGCGAAGCATTTTACACAAATTTCTGTTCTCCAGGCAATTTACCAGATAGGCATTATCCCCTTTATTTGTGGTATTTGGGTGATTTACAAGTCCCTTGTTGGACAAAAGCGAAAAGCAATTTTCTTCTTGCTTTCGTTTGCCATTGCCGTTTCACTCCTGTTATGGTTAAAACTTATTGCCGTGACCGCCGGACTTATGTTTTTAGGAAGTGTTTTGGCTCTTCTCTTCAGTGAATTCTTCAGACGATTCTTTGAATATCTCGAAAAAACAAAGCTTGCACACACCAGAACGCTTGTCATTGTCATTCTCTCCATAGTGTTTGTTATTACCTCTCTATACCCAACCGTGGCGTCGCTCCAAAAGCAACAACAGATGGGAACTACAAAACAGACAATAGCTGCATTTACCTGGCTTGTCAACAACACCTACGCTAACTCCAGTGTTATTACGCCTCTTGAAGAAGGCCATCTTGTTACTGCATTAGGCCAAAGGAAAAATATCGCAGATGCCCAATTCTTGCTCATTGATGATGTCGATGAACGGCTTCAGGATTTAGAGGAGATTTACACGACCCCTTACAAAACCAATGCCATTGCGATTGCTAACAAATATCATGCACGATATATTTTGTTATCAGAACGAACAATGGAACGATATAACATAAATTCCTTACCCTATGCAGACCGAGAATGTTTTGTGTTAACATATGCAGAAGGGGCAAAGATATATGAAAGTCTCTGCATTCTTGAGGAAAGATGACAACTGCATGGATTACCAGACATGAATCACGATGGAGAATAGTACTCCTTCTCGTAGCAGGGCTTCTTCTCTCTCTTCCATTAGCAGGGAGATACTTTACCGGAGAACCATTACCGATTGGAGCAGAATCTTCCTATCATCTGAGAATTGCATCAGGGCTTTTTGATGCTTCACGAATTTCAGCATGGCCATTTTGGTATGACGAACAGGTTACTGGAGGACGTACGTATGTCATTACGCCCTACCATTTTCTTCTTGCCGGTGTTGCTTTACTTGTAGGAATGAATCTTGCTAGTATTCTTGTTCCCTTATTTTTGGGTTTATTATCCCTTTATCTGTTTATGGCTATCCTAAAATACCTTATGCATGAATTTCAGAAATCTCCTAGTGAAAATGCACAGTCAGTAACCCTTCGCTTTATTATCAGTGGACTGGTGGCCATCTCGCCCATTTATATTTTTATGTTCGACACGGTAAACAAAGAAAGCTTTCTTATTTTTCTAAATCTTCTTGGCATTTATCTCTTACTTCATGCGGAACAAAAACAAAAGGATGATGATCCACCCGTACGAGCAAAACAAATGCTTGTGCTGTTACCCTTTATCCTAATAGGCATGCACGATTATCTTGATATTATGATTAGCTTTTTAATGCTTCTCGTACTTACTCTTTTGAAAAAAGAACGTCTGTATCTACTTCTGCTCATCCTCTTTAGCATGGTCGTTACCTCTTCACTACTTCATCTTACGCTCCCGCCCTTGCTTAAGGAAGAGCCTGGAGTAACCGGAACACAATTCTACCAGCAACTTATTGCAGATCTTGGTGCAGCGAGTGGCTTTGGTATTTTCCATTTTCTTTTGGGGATTATCGGATTTGGGGCGTTATGGACAAAGCAATTGAAGCATATTTTTATTAATCTTATTTTGTTGGGTTTTCTTCTCTTTGTTATAGTAACCCAGGTAAAGGTTAATCATTATCTCTTGTTTGTCTTTTCGATTTTTGCCGGAAGCATGATCCTGAAATTAAGCAGTATGCAATGGGAGCTACAAATTGTACGGCAACTAACATTATTGCTCATTGTCTGTGGGCTTCTTTTTTCAACCATTTCCTACCTCAATCGATTTACCACGTTTGAACCATCGAAAGAACAGGTCCAGAGCCTTCTCTGGCTTCAGAAAAATAGTCAAGAGGATGCAGTTGTGCTTTCTCATCCTACCAAAGGATTCTTGATCCAATATTATGCAGACCGAACCGTACTTGTCGACAGCTACTCTTACATCTATGCTTCAAACGATAAAGAATTGAGCATCAAGCGTTTTGCAAAAGTGAATGAGACGTTTACCTCAAGAAATCTGAAAAGAACAAAAGAACTTTTGGATCAAGAAGATGTTGATTATATTTGGGTGGATGAAACAATGAAAACCGGGTTGGTTTGGAAAGGAAAAGAAGAGGGATTATTATTTTTGTTTCGTAATAATGAAACCTTTAGGAAGGTCTATACGAGTAATGACGTAGACATTTGGGAAGTCATGAGAAAAAATGTTACGAAAGATATATAAAAACAAAAATCTCCTGCATGAAGTATGATCACTAAAGCCCTTCATCGAGGATGGAACATTCTTGTTCATCCAGACCGAGAATTTTCTGTAGTCTACCAGAGGCGTTTTGAAAGTGTACTCATCGATTATCTGATACTTCTGGTAACATTAGGAATTGTTGCTGGTTTCTTTAATTTCGGTTTCGGTTTAGCTCGTGCATTCTATTTTGAGATGGCACTTTCTGCTGATGTTCAGTACCTGAGGCTCGTGAACTATCTGGCAGGAATGTCTCTCTCTTTAGCATTTTTGTATTTTTTCCTAGGCACGTTTATTTTATTTATGGGGAGCATCCTTATAAAGGGCCTTTTTGCCATACTGAAAAGGGAAATGAAGTACACACACTTACTCATGACGCTCTTTTATGCAGCAACCCCTTTGTTGCTCTTTGGGTGGATCCCTGTGTTGCCGTATGCCCTGTTTATTTGGAGCATACTCCTATTCATAACCGGTATTTCTTATTATAAAAATCTCTACGGAGTTGCAAAAGATTCTATTGCGTATCGTGATTAACATGCAAAAAAATAACGTTAAGCAACAACGAGTACGTTTGATAACCATAGCCATTGTTCTTTCAATTGTGCTTTATGTGCTTGGCGTCGTCAGTGGCCTTTTTGCGAATAACCTACTCAAAAAGGAAACCCAGCAGGAATATGAAAGCCTCAGAGAATATGTACGCCTGATGGATTCAAATCTTCAAAGTTGGCAGATGGAACAACAATTTCTGAATACACTTAGTGAGAAAGAAAGATGTAATTTTTCACGTATCGCTATGGGAAAATTAACCGATCTCTTGAGTGATTACTGGGCAACCTTGCCTTTTCGACTTGAAGAATTTGAAAAAAATAATGTACTCTCTCCAGAATACCTTGCTCTGAAAAAACAATACACCCAACACTCCATTCGAACGTGGATTGTTGCAAAAGACCTCTATGAACAATGTGGCCATGAGTCTATCGTCGGGCTTTATTTTTATACGCCAACCTGCAATACGTGTACCCGGCAAGGAGAAGAACTCGATGAACTCAGAAAGAAAGTACGGACTGGTGGAAAAGAGCTTATGCTTTTTGTGGTTGACAGCAGTACCGAGGAACTAATTGTCCAAGACTTAAAAGAGTATTACAACATTACTATGACACCTGCCTTAATCTTTTCAGAAGAAGTATACCAAGGACAGGTCTTCACTGCAGAAGAATTAATGAAAAATTTGTCGGATATAAAATCGGACATAAAATGAAGCTTCGTAAACCGCAGTGGATATTGTATGGTCTTATTTTTTTTCTCATTGCCTATATAGCACTCATTGCAACCGGGTTTGCAAAAACAGAGTTTACTAAGAAACCTTTAGCCAAAGAACTCGCTGAAGAGAGGAATGTTGCTGGATTATATGACTTTTATCTGAGCACAACTCCCGAAACTGGAAATAACCTCTGGCATGGAAGTGAAAACGCCAGTATTACGCTTATTGTCTATCTAACTCCAACATCACCTGCATCACAAACATTCATGAGCGTGTATCTTCCCCAAATCGAGAGAGAGTATATTGCCACAGGAAAGGTGAAATTTACCTACAAAAACTACCTCACGACAAGAGATATCCAAGAAAAAAGTGATACCTTTTTATATGCACAGGCCTTTAGCTGTTTATCAAGGATCTATCCAGAACAATACTATCCGCTTCTTCTCGAGGTGTATAGTACCGGAAAAAGGCCCGAAGATGTTGAAAGTATCGTCAAAACAGAAGACAATACATCTACGGCAAGGTTTAATGAATGCTTCAATGGAGAGCCGCTCACTGACATTCTCTATGATATGTCAGAAGTTGAAAATTTTGGGATGAGTGGGATTCTTCCACGCATGTATATTGGTATTCAGGGGAGAGGCAATACGCTTCTCAATGGTTTGCCAACTTATGAAAAAATGAAAAAAACAATACGGGATTATCAAGTAAGACTTGGTGATTAAGATGAGCATGCTCTATGATCTTTCACTGTGGATTTACAATCTCACTCTCGTTCCGATTATTTTTATCTCTGTACTCTTTCTCTTGTTTGTTCTTCTAAACCTTTCGCTTAAACAACAACCTACTCGATATAAGAAATTAAAGACCTTGCCTTTTATCAGTGTTCAGATTCCAACTTATAATGACCCTATTGCGATGCGGTGTGTCAAGCATTGTATGGCCTTTGACTATCCAAAGGAAAAGTATGAAATAATTATCGCAGATGATAGCACCAATCAAGAAACGCAAGAAAAACTCAAACAATTCGCTGATAAACATCCCGGCTTTGTAAAGTATATTCACCGTAATCATCGTGAAGGCTTCAAAGCAGGAGCATTACAGAATGCAATGCAGATGACGAGAGGAGAAATTCTTGTTCTCTTTGATGCAGATTGGACACCAAAGAGAGATTTTCTTAAAAGAGTTATTGAACCATTTTCAGACCCAAAGGTTGCCTTAGTACAAACCAGACAGGGATTTTACAATAAAGACTATAACTTTATCACTCGATTCGCTTCCTATCTTTTGATGGTCTACCACACCATCATCATGCCCATCAACAATAAAATAAACTGTGTTTTCTTCTGCGGAACAGGCGGTGCATTACGAAGAAGCGCCTTTGAAAAGGTAGGAGGATGGAACACGAAGAGCGTAACCGAAGATGCTGATTTGAGTTTTCATCTGCTCATCAACGGGTATACGACTATCTACCTCGATTATGAAAATCAAAGTGAAGTTCCTGAAACCTTCGAAAGTTTTCTTAAACAACAGATGCGCTGGTGCTATGGAAATGTTCGTGTTTTCATGGATAATGCACGGACCATTCTTATTGGAAAAGAGTTAACCATGAAGCAGCGCTTGATGATAATCTACATTACCCTCGGAAATATCATCGCCCCAATAATCATAGCCATGACCTTTTTTGGGTTTGGAGGTTGGTTTCTAGGAGAACCTCAATTGTTCAATATGATGGATATTTTCGATCTGCTCTCACGATTTATGTATACCGCTGGATTTTTCCTGATGGGGATGGTCACTCTTTACAAGCGAGGATTACTTGGGGAGACAAAGTACCTTATAGCAACGACGTTTACGCTCGGAATTGTCCTAGCTATGAACAATACGATCGCTTTTTGCAAAGCACTCATCAATCATCCGCTGCACTGGTTCTGCACGCCAAAAGTTGGCAATGATCATTTTGTCAATGGAAAATGACTATACAACTTCTCACGAATACAATAACCGTCATCTTTTTTGTAGTCATTCTTTCTTATTACGTCCTCTTATTCATCAAGAGAAAATCGGCTATTGCTGAAAAAAAATTCAACAGCATCAGCATTATTATTCCTGCTCACAACGAAGAAAAATATATAGCAGACTGTCTCGCCTCAGTCATTGATGCTCGTTTTGATGGTGATAAGGAGATCATTGTGGTTGACGATGGCAGTAAGGATAAAACAAGCGAGATTGTTGCTCGATTCAAGGTTACCTTACTGAAAACAGAACACACTGGAAAGTCAAATGCAATCAATAAAGCCCTTGCTCTAGCGAAAGGTGATCTCATTGCCGTCGTAGATGCAGATAGCGTTATTCATAAAGATTCTCTTACTGAGCTCACAAAAGAAGTTGAGAAGAAAAATGTTGTGGCTGCATGTTGCCCGGTAAAGGTCAAAAATAGAAAGAAATTCATCTGCTTATGGCTCCATATCGGAGAAATATATTATTCCCTGATGAGAAATATATTTAGCAAGGTAAATGCGAACATTACTACACCTGGGCCGCTCAGTGTTTACCGCAAAAAAGAACTTCTCGAGATAGGGGGTTTTAGCACTGATTGTTTTTCAGAAGATGCTGACGTCACTATTAGACTTATCCGGAAGGGATATACTATCGGTTTTTCAGAAAAAGCAATGGCTGAAACCAATATGCCCTATGATGCCAAAGGGTTTTTCAGACAACGAACAAGGTTTGCACGAGGTCTCATTAAATTATTAAAGAAACATTTACAATTGAACAACTCCATTATTGATCTCTATACCCTACCTTTATTCCTTTTTGGTTATGTCCAATCTCTAATTATGGGTTCGTGGCTTGTTTATCAGATCATTTCTGGATACACTACCTATTTTTATTCTAAAGGAATCTATTTCAATTGGTTGGTTTTGAAATTCTTTTTTGAATGGTTTTCTCTTGTTGGTACCATTAAGTGGATGATAACCGTCTTCCAAGGCCAAACTCCCTTGACCTTCATAACTATTGCAGGAATTCTTGCAACGCTTTTATCCTATCCATTATATCTTATAGCTATTCTTAAGTATGATAAGAAAATTGATCTCTGGCATCTCATTCCCTTATTTTTTATGTTCCCCTTCTGGCTTCTCATGATGATGATTCAGATTATTTGTATTCCAGAGTATTTCAAAAAGGAACAGTACAACAAATGGAAAAAGAATGAATAAGCGAAGCCTGACCATGGACGTTGAAGCCTATTTCAAAAATGGCAAAGTCTATGTCTGGAAAGAAACCTTTGTCATTGTCAAATCAAAGACGACAAGTCCGGATGCTTTTGTAAATATTGTCGATAAGAATGAAACAACCGTTATTATTGATCAATTACAATGCAACAAAAACCAATTCCTTCAAAAAAATGCAATTGCCATTGAAAAGAATTGGAGAATGCTGACTTTTGCTATGGTTTTGCCATTTGAGTTAATTGGATTTGTGGCAACTGTTTCTACAGCACTTGCACAAGAAAAAATTCCGATTATGGTGATTTCTGCGTACTCCACAGATCACCTCATGGTGAAGAAAAGTAACCTAACAAGAGCGATAAAGACTCTTGAAAAGCTTGGCTGTACGGTTGAAAAAAAGTAATGCTCTTTTATTTTTTTGATGAGTTCCACAACACCGTAAAAAATTGTCGGTAAGAATGCGTTACCTCTTTACTCCTTACAAGGGTAGCAATAGGTTGATCTGACCAGACAATTATTGCGATTTTATCCCCATAGATCCAGGTAGTTGCCGGAGTGTCATAGACATGAGGATTAAACCTTATCTGTGAAATGGGAAACTTCGCTGTAGCTTTTTTTTTCCTTGTTTTTTCAGTGTAAATTATCTTTATTGGAATTTTCAATAGTCCTCGTTTCATGTGCCACTGTTCAGCATAATGCTGGAATATGTCAACAAATCTCCCTTCTGCTCCAAAAACCAGCAATTCTTTTTTTGTTTTCAGAACATCTTCAGCTATTGATCTCAATCCTTTTTTTCCTTTATAGATGGTTGCCTCTTGAGGTTCTTTATTTAATTTCCTCCTTGTTTCAAGATCTGTTAAGACAGAATTGACAAGCTCTCTCTTTCTCTTGATTTCCTCTTCTCTTTCGTCAAGATACTTGATAATCCTTGTAGGAGATGCAGCCTCAAAATATTTTCTATTAGCTTTAATCACATAACTCACCAGACCTTTTTCAATAAGCTTGTCTAACGCATCATAAACATTAGTTCTATTTACTCCTGATCTTTTGGTGACATCTCCAGCTAATGTAGAGCCTAAATCTAATAATGCCAGATAAACCTTGGCCTCATTGCCTGCCAATCCTGCTTCTTCGAGTATTGATTTTACGTCCATATGATCCAGTAATACCCACGAGTATTTAAATTTTATTATTGTTGTAATACTATATAACAACAAAAATTTATATATTGATTCTGTTATTGAGTTAGGGTGATGAAAATGATAGAACTTTATGATATGGGAAGAACAACGCACAGAGCTGTAAAAGGGATGTATGAATTTATAGTTAATAATATTGATAGATATGTTAGTGATCAGCAATTAGCAGAAAAGCTAAAAGAAGAAGCGAGAAATAGAGAAGTTCAAGGACATAGCATACCACAAGAGTGTTTCTCAGCTATGTGTACTGTTTGGACTCAGGCATATAGAACTGGCGATTTTCTAATAGATTTAGAAGCAACTATATTTCCAGATACTGTTCCACGATTTCAAAAAGTTAAGGAAAATAGAAGAAGAATTGGTATATTAACCTCAGCTTCAAAAGATTTTACCGATATTCTTTATGGGTTGCCAATTGGAGCAAATCAAAAGCTGTCTGATCTTGTAGATGAGTATTTTCTTGGAGAGGAAATTGGAGATAAAGACTTTCCAGAGACATTTGTAAGGTTATGGGAAAGAACAGAAGGAGGGATTTATGCTATTTTTGACGATAAGCCCTCTGTTTGCAGGGCTGCCTCAGATGGTATCAGGCAAGCCAATGGTTCAGCGAGCATCTATTTAGTTGATAGGAAAAATCAATACTCTGGTGAAGTCTTAGAGGGATTGGTAGATAAGGGCGTGGTTAAAATATCATGTTTTGATGGGGTTAAAGACTACCATGAAAGACCTTCAATATGATTTTAGTGTATTAGAATACAAAACCTATTTTGGTTCAGGACAAGTATTTCAGCGAATAAAGGCTATGATCATATATCTTGATCAAAGTGAAACTTACCACCATTTTGTCGGACATTCTGATACTTTATGGAATACTCTTGGAATGCCTGATAGAAGCAGAAGAGAAATCGTTCCAATTAAACAGCAAAAAAGAATAGCAACAATAGGATTATATTATCCTGCAGAGTGGTTAGTCGAGAAATTCGGGAAAGATAGAGCAGTCACGGAAAGAAGAGAGATGAGATTTCTTCCAGAAGGCATTTCTTTTCCTATTCGCTTTTACTGTTACAAGGACACTGTACATTACATATTTGAAAATGAACGGGACTTCAATTCAGTGGAAGTCAGTGATATTTCTTACGCACGAAGACAGAGAGAATTAGTTGAAAGGATGGTAGTACATAAAAAAAAGGGTGAAAAAGCAAATGTATCAGTATCTGAATTTCCAAATGACATGATTTCGCAATTTGCAGTTTGTTCCTATATGTTATTGGATTTATTCTCAAATCATATTACTGAAGTAGAAGTAAATCTACCCCAAGCAAAAAAAAGACTGTCTGACTTAGTCACTGGATGTCGAGGTATAGATCTGATGGTAAAATAACATGACCTGGGAAAAATTAGTGGAAAGAGAAGGGGACTTTTTGAAGAATTATCTTCTCTATGAGAACTATGTTGAGGATTTCCCACAGGTTCATAATAGACACCATAGCAATTTTTTAACAATAAGAAGAGGAAACACGTTTGCTCATTTTGTTCAGAAGCAAAGTGGAAAAGAATTTTCAAAATTCTTGAAAGATAAAATAGCTCAAAATCCTCAATTCATGAGTAAGATATTGGAAAGAGGGAAATTCCATTTTGAAAACTTGGTTCATTTTTCAGAAGAGATTGCAAAAAGAGATTTAGATAGATTATCAAATAGGGAGCTTAAGGAATTATTAGAGGGATACTTCAGACGATATAAGGCACCTTACCCTTATTTTAATATCACTATTTTTACCGATGGATTAGAAGAAAAAAAGAAAACAATAGATAGAATGGCGGATTTAAGATTCTTAGGAAGATCAAGTTTTAACAAGACACATGAACTTATTGAGCCAGTATTTGAAGAAATTGGAAAAAGGTTTGATGTAAGTACAGATGAAGTAAAATTCCTAAAACCAATAGAAATCATACATTTGCTGGATGGGGATGAGCTAGATGTAAAGAGTCTTATCAGCAATAGACAGAACTGTTATTTCCTCCTTCAAGAAGGTAAGTTTTTTCTAAAGGAAAATGAAAGTTATGTTATTAATGAAGAGGCAAGTAATGAACTTACAGGAAGAGGAACATTCCCAGCATCGTATACAGGGAAAGTAAAAGTAGTAAGAACTATTGAAGATATAGAGAAAATGAATGATGGTGATATTATAGTTTCAAGAATGACAACACCAGATTTAATAGTAGAGGGTGTGAAAAGAGCAGGAGCAATAGTTACCGATGAAGGAGGTGTGACCTGCCATGCCGCTGTACTCAGTAGAGAACTCAAGATACCTGTATTGCTGGGAACAGGAAATGCAACAAAACTTCTTAATGATGGTGACCTGATAGAAGTAGATACAGACAAGGGAACAGTAACAAAGCTTAAACCTAAACCTTAAACTTTTTCAATCGCAAGATAAACGCATTACGGATGAACTCAGTAAAGTCCTTTGCACCTAATTTTGATTTTCCATGTGTACGATCAGCAAAAACAATAGGGATTTCTACAATTTTCGCATTTGCCTGTAATGCTGCTGCCAACAGATCCATCTGGAAGGCATATCCTTTTGCATGTAAAGTATCAACATGAATGCGTTGTAACAGATCTGCACGAATTGCCCGATAGCCAGAGGTACAATCATGAACCGTGTACATTCCTGCAACAATACGTGCAAAAAAGTTTCCTCCAGTACTTATCGCTTTCCGGAAGATACTCCAGTCGTTGATGCTCCCTCCATGGATATATCGTGAACCAATAACAAAATCCGCTCCTTCCTGGATTGCTTGTAAGAAATTACGTAAATTGCTGGGATCGTGGCTTAAATCTGCGTCCATTTCAAACACAACATCATATCCCTGCTGGAGTGCATAGTGAAACCCCCGTATATAGGCCATACCTAACCCTTGTTTTTGGCCAGTCAAGAGATCTATAGCCTGAGGATAACGGCCCTTGTAGGCCTTAACAGCATCTGCAGTACCATCAGGGCTGTTATCATCAACAACAACAAGGTGCATCTGCACTGAAAAAAGACGTTCAAGCACTGAAAATTCGGTCATAAGCTGATCAAAAAGAGGAGCAATATTTGCTCGTTCGTTATAGGTAGGCAAGATGATACAAACTTTCATGAAGACGAAAAAGAGGGACTGGCTATTTATATGTTTCTTTCGTTTACCTTAGAGGACAACAAAATTTAAATAAAGAGGTTACTCTCCTGCGTTACCATGAGCAACAAAGAACAACATTATAAAACATTACAAAAAAAATACAAACTTCCTCTCTATAAAGAGCTTGATGAGGAATTTGAAATAAACGATATCGAAACAGAAAGGTCCCTTCTAGGCGAGATCCGTAAAAAGATCATTGACCGAATTGACCCATACCTGGATATTCTTGATAAGATCTTACAACCGGACCAGGTTTTTACCGAGCTCTATGAGGCAAAGAATTTTGATGAAGAAGAAAAAAAGGAGATGTATGTTTTATATCGACGCCTTATGTGGTATCTGCGCTATGCAACAGAAGTAAGTGTGACAAACACCGAAAAAGAGAACGCCTTGTTTATTAATCTGTTTTGGAAAGAATGGCCAGCTCTTAAGAAAAAAATAGCCCCAATTATGAAAAAAGTAAAGGAAGGCTGGCAACTCGAGAGCGAGGCGCAGGAAAGACTTGCCTATTTCGGCTAAACACACAAATAACAAGGAATTAAGGAGCAGCATATGCAACGGATCGTCCTTTTAGGCCCACCTGGTTCAGGAAAGGGTACACAAGCAAAAAAAATGATGGAACTTCTCAAGATACCGCAGATCTCAACAGGAGACATATTACGAGAAGCAGTAAAGAACAACACACTCCTCGGAAAGAAAGCCAAGGCTTATATGGATGCTGGAGAGCTTGTACCTGACGATCTTATCATTAAGATTATTAAGGAACGGATTACCAAAGAAGACTGCATAAACGGCTTTATTTTAGACGGATTTCCACGAACAACAGCACAGGCAATAGCATTACAAAAATTGACGCCTATTGATCATGTGCTCTCTATTCAGCTCCACGATGAGGAAGCAATTAAGCGCATTTCCCGTCGAAGAACCTGTAGTAATTGTGGTGCAGTCTATCATTTAGATTACCACCCCCCTCATGTTAAGGGCATCTGTGACCAGTGTAAAGGCAAACTCATCCAACGAGATGATGAAAAGGAAGAAACCATCAAAAGAAGATTAGAAGTGTATCATCAACAAACAAAACCTCTCGTTGAGTATTATCAGAAAGCACGATTACTCAGAACGATTGACGGAAGCAAACCCATTCAAGAAGTAACGACGGATATTATGAACCTCGTAAAGAAAGTATAAGTGTTCACACGCAAGAAGATAGTACAAGGACGAGAGCCTACCAAACGTCTGGTCGTTGTGGACTAGGTCTACCATATCCTAACTGAACTAATGCATCATCCAAGGGTTGTCGGGAATGAACATAGGATGGGGAAAGATTCTCACTAATAAGTCGAGCAACAATACCGCTGATACCCAAAAGATGAGTACGCTCTCCTCGAGGGACAGAAAGCACTACATCAAAAAATTCTTTGCCTGGAACATAAAAGAGGCGTACTTGGTCCTCAACTGTATCCCCTGTAGGCACTTTAATATCTGTAAATCCACAGTAGATAGACTTGGCATTCGGTGAAATATCAACGCACTCCACCATAGAGCCATCATCATAGTTTACTGCAACCCCTGGATGAGTGTACAACCCATTTCTCCCTTCAATACTAACCATAGTCCCTCCTTGGCTGACTGTAAGAGGTCTGCTTAGTGTGCCATCATGACCAAAATAATCATCTAAAACCGTAAAATCCAAGGTGGGTTGGTCATCTCGGGGTCCAACATGAAGAACACCTGGTTGAGGTAACCGCTCACAAAGATAAGAAACAAGCCCTGCAGGTACGCCAATCGACAGATGTGGTCTTCCTGCGTCGTCGCGGTCATAGGACAAATGTCCGTTATACTCTGGAGATGCTGTACCCATAAAACAGCTTCTTAAAACAGGTAGATACTTATATTCTTTTACCTTATCAAATATATTGAAATATATCATAATAGTCTTATTATCTCGAAAAATATATTTTCAAAAGTTTTATAAAGACGTAGTTACCTCTTGCGAGCATGAAGCGAAAAGTCATCCAGCAGGGAAACAACACGCTCACGATCACGCTCCCAAAGCAGTGGACGCAACAGTGTGGTATTACAACAAAAACAGAGGTAGATGTCGAAGAACGTGGCAATACCCTCCTTATCAGTTCCTTCGCAGAGAACCGTAAAACAGCACAGCAGATTACTATTGACATTACCGGCTTAGATTATTCTTCGGTTCGACATGAGCTGAGGTCTTCCTACAAGGTTGGTGCTGACGAGATTACGGTACTATTCAAGAATCCCCTGTGTGAAAATTTTGAGATGGGTACAACGGTAAAAACCATCGATGCCATTAAACGTGAAGTCGGTATGCTGGTTGGGTTTGAAATTGTCGAGGAACGAAAAGACCATGCCATTATTAAAGATATTTCAGAGAGTTCGCTGAAAGACTTTGATGACATCCTTCGACGGATTTTCCTGTTAATTCGTGACTATATTGCACAGGTAATGGAAGCAGTAGAAAAGATGGACACGTCATTACTTGCAACCATGGAGGAAAAACATGATGGCCTCACCAAATTCACGAATTTCTGCCTGAGAATACTTTATCGCGCTGGCTATAAAGATTACCGTAAGACCATCTTCTTATATCATATCATTACTGGACTGGATGAGATCGTTGATGTTTATCGTCTCGCTGCCCGACATTTATTGACATTTAAACAAGAAACATTAGATAAAAAAACAAAATTATTAATGAAGGACATTCAGAAAGCCTTTGAGGAATATCATCTTCTCTTTTATGAGTTAAATAAGGAAAGAATCATGCATATCAGTAGATCACGATGGAACAATTTTGCAAAGATCACAGAACTACAAGGGAAAATCCCAACAAATGAACTGATTTTAGTAACTCTCATGCACCACTGCTATGACATCCTCGTTAGCTTAGTTGAATCACGGGTAGGGATGGAACTTTAATACTGTGTATATATATATATTCAATTTGAGATGCCTAAACAAATGCCACAAGAGGATCTATAGGAAAATACATTAATTTTCGTAATAATTTGTATGTCTTTTCCTAATAAGCAAAGGACATAAAGTTACGGTTATTAGTGTCCTTTGCTATAATAGAAGACGACTGGGAATATGAATAAAACAGGATTGGAGTTTATTATCCAGAATGGAGAAGGAATTAAAACAGAGTTCAAAGAGTCTTTTGACTCAAAAAACATAGCAAAAGAGATTGTCGCTTTTACCAATTCAGAAGGAGGCAAGATTTTCATAGGGATATCTGATTTAGGTGAGATAAGGGGCGTTAAGGTAACCAACAAATTAAAATCAGAGATACAAGATATTGCAAGGAACTGCGATCCACCTGTAACTGTTTTTATCGAAGAAATTGACAATGTTTTAGTCATAAATGTTAAAGAAGGAATAAACAAGCCTTATAGGTGCTCTGCAGGTTTCTTTTTAAGGCAAGGAACCAATTCCCAAAAATTATCAACTGAAGAAATCAGGGAATTTTTTAATAAAGAGAGAAAAATATTATTTGATGAAGCAACTAATACTGCATTTGGTTTTCAAAACGGCTATGATCGGAAGAAGTTTAACAATTTTCTGGCACTTGCAAAAATAAGCAGAGTAATTCCTGAAAGGGAAATTCTGAAGAATATTGGAACACTTACTGATGATGGAAAATTCAAGAACGCAGGGGTTCTATTCTTTTGCAAAAATGTGAGCCAATTCATCCCTCATGCGGTTGTTACTTGCGTCCTCTATAAGGGAAAAGATAAAACCTATATTATTGACAAAAAGGATTTTGATGAGGACATTATGTCCAATTATGAAAATTCCATGAAATTTTTGTATACTAACCTTAAAATCATTTATCGGATTGAGGGCTCTGGGCCAAGAAAAGAAATTCTTGAAATTCCAGAAGAGTCCTTAAAGGAGTGCTTAATCAATGCTTTGGCACATAGAGACTATCTGGAAAAAGGCGCAAGAGTTCAGGTTGATGTTTTTGATGACAGGGTTGAAATCAGCAACCCCGGCGGATTGATTATTAAAGAGGAAGAATTCGGGAAAAGAAGCCTGTCAAGAAACCCCCTGCTCTTTAGTTTAATGCAAAAAGCTGATTTAGTTGAGCAGGTCGGAAGCGGAATAAACCGGATAAGAGAAGCAATGAAAAAAGCAGAATTGAAATCGCCAGTTTTTGAATTCGGGAAGTTCTTTGCTGTAACCTTGCTTAGGCCTGATGAAGATAAAATAGGCAAAATTGTCGGAAAGTACTCCCCCCAGAAAACCCCCCAGAAAACCCCCCAGAAAACCCCCCAGAAACCCACAAGGTTAGAGGAAGAAATACTTAACCTTATTTCCACAAACAACGCAATTACCCGTGAAGAGATGGCCCTGAAGCTCAAATTAAGCCCTGAAACGGTAAAGGAATATCTTGCAAAGCTAAAAGAAAAAGGGTTATTAAAAAGAATCGGCCCCGACAAAGGTGGGCATTGGGGGGTAATAACATGAAAAAATCAGCAAATACAAAAAGAAATATTCGCTTATGGAGATAATAGAAAATGTCTAATGCTGAAGAAGAAAAATTCAACTGCAACAAATGCGGAATTGAGATCGGCGGGCATAATAAGTACTGGTATGATGGAATGTGTGATGACTGCTTTTTTTGAGGGATATTTTCCTGAAGATGCACAAGTTCTTGAAATCAGACGAGATTGACCAAGAGAGATTTCAAAAAGTTTAAAACCTCAATAGGATAACAAAAGAAGAACATAAAATCATTGAGGAGAGTTTAAAATGAGTAAAACATACCCAAATGAAAAAGACGTGTTTTTCATAGGTGCGGGGTTTTCTAAGGAGTACGGCATTCCATTAGTAAGTGAATGGTTTGAGCAGATATCTCAATTTGATAAGTTATCTATAAAATTTCTGTATGATTATAATTGGTTGGAGGATAATGAAAAAAAATCAATTTGCGATGATGCTGTGCTTCAAAAAGATATAAGGAAGATATTCAATTTATTAGCAAGAGTAGATTCATCCATAAAAAAGGATATTTGTAAGGCTTTAATTTATCTTCAAAATCAAAAGAATACTACCTACTTAAAAGATTTTATGTGTTTAATTAACTGGATGCTATATCTCAATTATTTGAAATACTTCAAAGACAAAAAAAGATTAGATTTTTATAAAAAGATAATTAGAGAAAAGAATACAATAATAACTCCCAACTATGATAACTTAATAGAACGTGAACTTCCTGGAGGATGTTATGAAAACAAGACCTCTATTTCTAAACTCAAGAATATTCATTGCGGATTTAAAAAAAATAATGAAGAGATAAAATATCCTTTAATCTTGAAGATTCATGGTGGTCATGCTTATGTTGATCAAAGTAAAAAAGAAAGTCATAAAAAAGATTTTTTGTTTATTTACACTAATGATAATAAAAAATTTCTAAGTTATACGGATTGTAAAA
Organism: Candidatus Woesearchaeota archaeon; assembly: GCA_016187565.1. Taxonomy (NCBI): domain Archaea; kingdom Nanobdellati; phylum Candidatus Woesearchaeota; species Candidatus Woesearchaeota archaeon. Next base: position 80,795 of record JACPJR010000010.1, on the reverse strand, counting down.
AAAAGATGGGCGATTATGGAAATGATATTGGTTTCAAACAAAATGATATAAAATATGAACAAATAATAATCCCGCCCCTAGATGATGGCACAAAAAAGAAGTTGATAAACTCTTTTCAGGCGTACTTTGATACTACCCAGGAAAATGCAAAAAACGAATTAACAAAAGCAAGCAGAGTTTTTGTAATTGGATACAGCTTTAACGAGTTAGACGATCATTTAAATAAATTGTTTAAAGAAATAAAATGCCCTGTTTGGGTAGTACTCCCTGGGAAACCAAATATCTCTGCATTATTAAAAATTTTTCCAAGAGGCTGTAAATATTTACAAATGACTGCTGGAGATTTTGTGCTTTATTATCCAAGTCATTTAGAACAATGTTTTGAAAAAGCAATTGAGATAAAATGCCCAAATCATTAAATCTTCTAAGAGTGGTACCGTATGTTCCTGAAGAACGGCTTGAAAGAAAACCCATGAATGTTAGCTATGGGGCTTTGCCTCCTACAGCAAATTAGCTTCTTGATAAACATAAAAATTTAATGACAATGGTTGCATACGATCCTTGAGGTAGTATGAAAGAGATTTGCACCTTCTTCTTCCCTGGATGTAGTTCATCAGATACAGGAATACCAGTCTTCAGTGAAGCAACATCAAAAAAGAGCTGACGAGAAGTTCCCTCGGAGCTTGCTTCAGGTAATTTTCGTACAATAAAGTCACGAAAGGTTACCTGATATTCCTGCATTATTTTTTGGATAAGCGCTATCATTTCAGGATCGTATGTTTCGAGTTCATCGGGAGTTCCAAATCCGACAAGAGGAGCACCAGCGGCATAGATTGCTGAAGAAAGCCGCTCTGTAGGAAAAAGAAGCTCATTGACTATTACATATTTGCTGATTTTTTGTTGAAGAAACAACGTAACCATACGATTGTAGATTACACTCTGGACACTGTGCACATAAAGCTGGAGAATCCGTTTAGGGTTTCTGCGAAGTTCTTCGAAAGGATGGGTAACTGAAGGATTCATGAGTTTTGCTGCTTGTTCCATGTTCTGATGAAGTAATGCCATACCGATGGCAATGTTCTGGGAACTAAAGCGCTGTACATCAAAATAATTCGGTAAGTGATAATTGATATCTTTAAGTACCAGTAATTGCTGTTGGAGCTGGTCAATATCAGCAGAATCAAGATTTCTGACTGTAATCACAAAAGCATTTCCTTCATGACTTCCCAAATTCAAACGTTCATTTCCTCTGCCGAAATAGCGAAGGGTGATACTCCCATTTGCTCCAAAGGATTTTTCCTGAAATCGAGGAACATAACCACGGATAGAGATATATTGTTCAGTACATGCATACCTATCTTTTGCTCCTGCATAATTAATACGCTTTCTGGGCAGGTGAAGTTGTTGTGCGATTAACGCAACAGCCTTTTCAGTTGTATAATCACACTTCCGCAATAAAAAATAACTATATGTTCCGTTTTCTATAAACGTGAGCTGTTTCTTCTCTTGAACAATAAAATCCTCAGGAATTTTTTTAAGCAGGTACATCTGAGACAGAAAATAGAAAAAGTATTTATAACTTTATGGACTTTTCCCCAAATTATTGATTATAACGGGATAGAAGATTACAAAAAAGATACCAGGGGATGATCATGGCTATGAAAGAATATCTTGTCTATTCTCCCAGAGAACCAAAAGTAAATCAGGCATTTTATGGCTTTCTTGAAATGCATGGACCTACCGTGTCTATTGACGAGCTAACCCAAGAACTGACGAGACTATTTGGTGCTCCACCACCTTGGAGACACGAATTTGATGAAAATGAGATGGTACCTGGCTCTAATGGTACTGCTCGAAAAGTAGAGTTTTACCCAATCAGTGAGGGTAATATCCGTATTGATGACAAGTGCTACTGGATTAGGAGTGATACAGGAACTACTCCTACAACTGAGAGGAGAAGAACGAGAAACGGTTGATGAAACAGATAAATGAGTAAAGAATGTTTCCCAAGAAAACTGAGTAATCGAACAGCAAACAACGAAGAAAAATCAGGGAATGAAAAACGACGACCTGACATGGTGTAGAGTAGATTTCCTAAAAAGATTCCGATCAAGACAACGCCAAACCAGGGAAAGAGAGGAAAATAATCAATTGTTGCAAAATGTTCAGGACGAAACCCCAGCCATAGTAACCACGGAAATGAGAAGGTCGTCTGCTTCAACAAAAAACCGATTCCAATAATCGCCATTCCCCCAATGAGATTTAAAATACCAAAGGAGAGAAATGGATAAGCAAGGATAATACTGACGCCAATAAGATGGAGAATACCAAAACGAACATACTGTTCAGGAAAAATAAACCTGGTTGCTAGGGTAATAAGAAGACCAAAAGCGAAAACAAAAAGACCACGCTTCAGTTGTTTTACAAAAGATAATTTTTTATTCTGAGATCGTGCATGGTATGCGCTCAAGGTAAGGGATATTCCTACGACAAGTAAGAATAAGGTTGCTGTTGCCCGAGCAAAGTACAACCAAAATCCTGAAAGAACTTCTATTGCATACCCCGCAAAAAAAGAAAGATCATAGAGGAGATGATACAAAACCATCATCACAATGGCAATACCACGTAAACTATCTATTTCCCAATATCGCTCATTTGTTGTCATTGCATTTTACCGACCATTTTTAGATCATAGAATAAGAGTATCACGAGAATCATGATTCTAGAGGAGCACTCTCTTTTGGACTTGATAGTCGGTCTGCCATGCATTCTTTACATCCTTTCTTTTCAGGACATTTAGGTGGAACAATCGGTGATGAAAGCAGGATTTGAACTTTCTGAATTAATGCTTTCACTTCATCACGCAAAAAAGGATTGATAGCAAGGATGCGATCATCATGGACTGATGGTATTACATCTAAAGTCTCTTCGTGAGAAGTTCGACGTTCAGCATCCAGATACCGAATAATCCCTTCGTTAATTGGCCTTCCAAAGGATTCTTCCAAAAGTAACGCATAGCCGGTCAATTGTATTTTGTGACTCTTCCAGATTTCACCTTCTGGTGGAGTTTTGCCACTCTTGAGTTCATAAGGAACAATCTTATCAGGATAAATTCTAATCTGATCGACGACTCCATTTAATTGAAGTTTGTCAGAGGTAATGCTTAATTCTGACTTAATCTTCGGTTCAAGACGATCCCACAGTTCCTCACCAAAGATTTGATTGGTTTTCACGAACTGAAAAAGATGCTGAGCCCGTTCTTCGGTTTCACGCAAAACCATAGGCCATGCAAGGCGGAACATCTCTTGATCACTAATACCGACAGCAGCTAAGGCAGGATGATTATTGAGTATGGTCATACGTAACAGTTTTCCATAGGTTGTTTTATAAATATGATAGACCTCTGGATAAGAAATAAATCTTCGCACAGAAGTCACAATGGTTTGCTCTCGCCGATTCATGAGATCTATTATGGCATGCTTAATTGTTCCTTTAACCATAACTTCCCGAGGAGGAGGAACAATTTTTAACACTCGTCGTAAGTAGAGGGTTCTAGGACAAAAAAGATATGCAGAAAGGTCTGTAACTGAAACTGTTACCATTAGAGCGGAGAAAGGTTTTAGAATATATAAGACTTATGGCAAAATTGCCAATAAGCTATACTAATCTGGCATCATGGACAATATATCTTCCGCGGTTAACGGACTCCATTGTTGTTGTTGCTTTGACAATCTCGATGCGCTTGTGAAACATCGGGCAGTCAAGCACGAGACTTTCAAATTCGCCACCCTCTCCCGCAATATTAAGACCGTATTTCTCGTGCAATTTTCGTAAGTCTTCAATCATCATTGCGTCAAGTTTTCTTCCTAACCAATGTTCATCAAGTCCTTCAGCGGCTATAGCTCCGATAAGAACAACAAAGTTATTATCAATAAGCATCTTTAATTCTTCTTCTTGATGCATATGCCATAAGGGTGAAAAGATCTTAAGCCCAAGGGTATCACCGATATGTTCAATACGGTCTCGTTGATAGGTTGAATACAGAGCGCCAGTAATAATTCCATCAAGGTGGTATTTTTCTCGTGCAGTATATAATGCCTGATAAAGATCTTGTAATTCTTCTTCCTTCTGGCCTTCAGTTATTTGTACAACAAGAGGTATGCCCAATGCCTGTGCCTGAAGGTCTGCAAGATCAATGTTTGGTGTATGAAACATATACGAATCGGGGTTGTTACTTTTGATGGTTATAAGACAAGCTATCTCATAATTTTGTCGATGCATGACATACATAGCAAAACAACTATCCTTTCCAGAGCTGAAAAGAACACCGAGGGTAAGGTTTTTTCTTGGAAGAAATTGTTGAAGATAAGCTGATTTATGTGAAAATCCCTGTTGCTTCGCTAGTTGTGCTAATCCCTTATCAACATTGCTTCCATATTGCGCGGCTCGCTTTTTGCGCATTGCTATTTCTTCAGGAATGCCCATCTGCCGTGCAGTATCACGCAAAATCTTCTTGCTTTGAGGATGCTCTTTTTGTGGACCATCTAATTTATATTTCGTCGGAATTTTTAATGCATAAGTTACGAGGTCTTTGTCCAAAAATGGTAATCGCAGTTCAATACCATGATGCATGGTGACAACGTCATCACGATACGTATCTCGTTCGTACAATTTCAAGAGCCCGGAAAGACATTCTTTATTGACGTTAGCTTCCTGAAGTAATGCATTCTTATGACGCTCATAGCCAGCAAAAAGTTCTTCTGAACCCAACCCTGAAAACATTACTTTTATCCCCTCTTTTTTTGCAATTTCACAGGCAAGATAAAAGGGTAATGCTACACCAACCTTCACCACATTGGTATCTTCAATAAGTGGTACTACTTTAGGAAGATATGCTTGCATTTCTTGCAGCGAAATGATTCGTGTTTTTAGTTTAAATCCGAAATGTTCAGCAACTTTTTTTGCCATGATGAGATCTTCAGCGGTCTTTTGCCCAGGCTGAGGAGCAAGGGCTGCTGTGTAACAGGTAAACGGCAATCCTAATTGCTGGCAAATAGAAGCAATGATTGTTGAATCAATGCCACCGGAGAATAAAATACCAAATGGTTGATCCGGGATACGTTTAGCAATTGCATTAGTCAACAAACCCCAAAGTTCTTTTTCCATTCCTCTTTTTAGGGCTGTATGTTCAGGAGTAATAGTAAAAAAAGAGCGTGAAATACTCTGGATCCCTGTTTCAGGAGTGTAAAGCAATACCTTTCGCGGATTTACTTCGGTTATAGGATAGTAATGGAGCACTTCTAAAACCTTACGTTCAGACGCAAATGCAAAATTTGGCTGTGTTGCATACCAAAGAGGCTTGACGCCTAAGATATCACGTGCAAGGATAAGGGTATTCTGACGCCAGTAAGCAAATGCATAGACTCCATCAAGTTCTTCAAGAAGTGCAGGGAACTGCTCTACTGAATGCGTATCCAAGAGCTTGAGCAGAAGCTCTGCATCATTTGCAACAGAAAAACGAGCTGAAGTCAGTGTTGAGGAAGAAACAGAAGAAGGAGTTATGGAAAAACCATATTTTTTGGCTAATGTTTGCCAGTTGTAGATTTCGCTGTTCACCACAAGTGTGCCTTTACCAAGTAAAGGTTGTGGAACAAAACCAACAATCGAATGCAAGCAATGACCAACCATTGCTATTTTATCCGCAAATGCACATCGAGGATGAGATGTCTTCTCTCGGAGTTTTGTCAGTTTTTTTTCAAACAAAAACTGGTGACCATCAGAGATACCATACCCATCCTGACCACGGTTTGCCATCATGGATAGTCCATGCACTAAAGAAGAGGTTGCGTACTTTGTACCAAAGATGCCCATAATACCGCACATAAAAGGAATAAACAGAACGGGCTTTATAAATTTCACGACTAAATCTCATGACTGTGCTGCAGATGCGCTGCAAATTCTTTCTTGCTTAACCGTGGGATGATAGACTACCATAGTGATTCGGTTTCCTGGTGGCGTGTAATAAAAAGAATCCGATAATCGAAAGATCATTACTTGTCCTGTTCCTCCGGATTTACTTAGATGATGCTCTGGAGTCAAATCATGTTGGATTGAAGTTATATCAAATCCCTCTCCCTCGTCAGTAACCCGAAGAAGGTAAAATGCAGGACTAAGGAGATACTCAACCGTGATATGTTTTTGGAGATTTTCATCATGATGCTCTGGAATAGGCAATCCTCTCCGTCGGTACTCCAGAATTTCGCCTGCTTCGTTGCCATGAAGTACTGCATTTACATATACCTCACCAAGGAGAAGCCGAGCATCGTCAACAGCATATCCAGATGCCTCTACCAATGGTTGAATATGCTGAGTAAACAAAGGTTGAAACCGTTCATAATCAGAAGAATCGGTATCAATCCTGAGAGAGATCCCACCCGTATCCAATTGAGAAATTAAGTAATCAAGATGGGTATCGTGCTGGAGTGCATCCTGAAGAAATGGTGGTCTTCGTGAAGGATCGGTAAAATCTTCAAGAGAGATATCTTGTTGCGCAAAACTCAGGAGTGCCATACACCAAGAATAGGAACATTAGTTATAAAGATTGTGAAATTTATTCATCACACTTAATATGTTCTTTGGACGCAAGCCAGTTTCCTAAGTCTTGATACCAATCTGATGGAATTTGTGCTCTTAACTCTGGTCCAAGTCTGTCTAATCCAAGAAGATAGCCTCCTATCCCCTGGTCAGTTATGAGTCCACCGGTGTATCTTCCTTTTACTGAAGTGCTTAAACCATGTTGGATAGTTACCGTAGCTGTGTCTCCCCTTGCATTTCTATAAGTAAGCACCACTTGTCGTCCACTTTCTTCAACAAGCCTTGCTTCCAAAAATTCGTTCTTGCCTTGAACGTGATAAGTCTCTTGCATAGTATTACCTCCTTGTTTTACGGATCAACAGGACGTATTTAAATGTTTCTCAAGGTTACTACTTTAAAGGTACTCCCTCAGAAAATTCTTAAAGTTTTCAGAATCTTGTTTGCATAATTCAAGAGAAACGCCAAAATTATTTTCCTTTCCAAAATTTCCATGCAAGTGTTACTGAAATCAGGGCCAAAACAACAATAAGGAGCGGTAACACCATTGTTTTTGCTTTTGCTGTGGTGGACTCATAAACCAAAGAGTCTCCAGTAACAGAACCAGTTATTTGGGGAAGACCGGAGCCAGTGAATGTATTAGTGAGGGAGTTACCATCATCTTTTGAAAGGTACAATACTTCTGATTCGTTAAGGGTTTTGATGGTTGTCTCATTGGCAAAAAGAACTAAGCGTTGAAATCCCAAGGAAATATTCTGAGAATCAAAGACCGTGGTAAAAAAAACATTTTTCCCAGGATAAAGAAAGGCGGGAAATGCAATAATCTCTGTGCCATTAACCAACACCGAGGTTGCATTTGTAAAGGAAACTCCCTCAACAACAACGGTAACATTTGTTATTTCGGGCGAGGAAAGCGCAACATATAAGGTAATTTCATCGGCAAATTTTCGATGTCTGGTATAAAAATCGGTGATGGAAACAGAGGGCGAGGGTAATGCATTTTCTTGAAGATTTTCTGCGAGTGTTATATTGGTGGTTATCAAATCATTTTCTGTTTTCTGGTCGTCTTTTTTGTACTTGACTTTGAACTGATAGATTCCCGGCTCTGCAGCAACAATCGTGTTGGTCAAAACAAGCGTCACCTGACCACCAGGCTTTATGATTGTTTCTTGCTTATTTGCCTCCCGTTCTCCTGAGTAGGCTTTATTCCCTCGATAAGCATAACTCCAGAGCGTTGCAGTACGTTCGAGAGTTCCACTGTTCGTGATACGAATTTTCGTTGAGAAGGGTGTTTCAAGAATCATATGATCGGGAAGCGTAAGTACCTCAAATGAGAGATCTTTTGGAGGTGGGGCAAAAGAGGAGGTAGAGGAAGAAGGAGAATTTCCACAGGATTGTTGTTGAGGACAGGATGCAGAAGGGCAAAGTGAACTTGTCTTTCCATGAACAACCAAAGAGGTATTTATTTCCCCATTAAGACCTTCTATCTTAAGGGTGTAATTGGTGTCAGGAAATGCGTCATCACAATTCGGTTTAAGTTGTACAGGCACGGTAACTTTGTAGGTGGTATATGAATCGTAAACTCGAACAGAACTTACCGTACTTACCTTTTGTTGATCACTATCCTCAACCCAAAGATCAATACTTGATTTGGTGCTATTCCCTCGAGAGATCGATAGCTTTACCGGAATATCTTCTCCAAAAGCAGCCTCCTCGTCACTACCGAGCATGATGTCCTCAACTTCAAGAACCGGAGAAAATGGCTTTTCTCCTTGAACAATAACCCTTTTTTCAGCCACATTGTCGTCAAGAAAAGAATCATTGCAGGCAAGCATAACAAGGCGTGCCTTAATGCGGTAAACATTAATCTGTTCCTCATCAGGAGTCCATGATTTTTGGTTGGTGTTGCTGGTATTGTACGGAGACTTTACCACCATACCAAAAAGATCCTCAATCCAATATTCAATGGTAAATAAAAAGCTCTCGTTATTGAGCGTTGGTGTAAACTCGAGAGATTCATTGGTGAAATAGAGATCTTTTGGTGTGAGGATTGTTAATGAAATATCACAAGGCTGCAATATCGTATGAAGAACAATGATTTGTTGACAAACCTCATTATTCGACAGATTTGTTTCATTGAGTGGATTTGTTTCGTTAATAAAGGCATAGAGAATACGTCCACACAAGGTATAATTCCCCTCGCCGGGAAAGGTATAATTACCGGTTCCATCATTAGTAACGGAAAGAAGATGGGTGGTAAAATTGCTCTCATACAACCGTTCTTGTTCTCCCGCACTATTAAAAACCGTGTAGTTAACCGTTACCGTAATGTTTTCCTGATCTCCCTCTTGGTAAACAAGATTAGTAAGGGTAAATAAATGGTCGTAGGAAACATTGCTCGAGAGGAGATTGTCGAGCGAAATGCTCAGTTCGAGATCATAGCTCGTTGTTTCATTGGTCTCGTTGCTTTCATTTGTTTCATTTGTCTGGTTAAAACCTGGAAGATTTTCAAGAACACTGTTTTGATAACCAGGAGTTCCGTACAAGGTTAGACTTTCAAAGAACGTTTCGTTTGCATACTCAAGCGAATTACCATTACCATCAGCTCCTAAGGCATCAGTATAGGTACCCGTCAATGAAATATTTTGGGATGGATTCTGAAGAATAATCGTTCCTTCTTCATTCGAAAGATAATCCCAATACCCATCTATTGCAATAGCTGAGAGATTCTCACCATAAAAAGACAGGAAACTATCATTATCCACATCTGAACCATCATGGAGTTCTCTAGCGACAATAACGTAACTGTCTGAAGCAAGATCACCTTCTAAAGTTGTTGTTTTCCCTCCAATGATCAGTTCCCACGCTGAAAGGTTCAATGAATTATTGGATAAAGGGTACAGAGGATCAACATAGTAAAGCTCAACCCATTCCACATCAGAATCATCTCCCATCAGGGTAGAGGGATTGTACATAATTTCGTTAAGCATAAGCTCTGCATGGGTAAAGGGTAGGTTGCTTACTAAAAGTATCATACCAAAGAGTAAGAGAGAAAAGTATTGTTTCGGGTGTCTGGTGTATACTCTGATAAAATCAGCCATACAGCAGTTAGATCTGAAACTATTCATAGGGGTTTTGGTAGGATTCGTAGAAGAATTTCGAAAATATGAGAGAAATCAATGAAAAAGACGAAATTATCATTATGATTAGGGCTAGAATGGCTTAAAAAATCGTTTCTTCGGGATAGATCGTTATACCCCGTTCATCAATCCGCATAGGAAAGATCTTAGCTGCATGCTTGACGCCACGCATCTTAAATATCTCTAAACTTCGTTCACGGATATCCCCTTTGCGGATGTTGTAGAGCAAAATAACCCCGTCAGTTTGAAACTCTGCAATGGTTGATAAATGACGCTCAGGGTCTGGTTCCTGCTCAGCGATAAGTAAAGCCGTAATGCCCCATGAAGCCAGTGTTTCTGCAAGTTTTAAGACCGCTTTTCGCTTTGCAAGTTCAGTTTCATGGAGTAAGGTAAAGGCGGTTAATGAATCTAACACTAAACGCTTTGCACCAATACTTTCAATAGCGTCTCTTACGGTACCACCACCAGACTCAAGCACTTTGGCTACTTGCTCTGGTGTATAGGAAAGGATAGTTAATTTTTTATCCTTTATCTTTTGTTCAATGTTCCAGCTAAAACGATAGAAGTCCCTAAATATATTTGTAGGAGTCTCTTCGAAACTCAGGTAAATGCCCGGTTCATTGTACTGTTCAACGCCCTGAACAAGGAATTGCATACCCAAAATAGATTTTCCACAACCAGCTCCTCCACCAATCAAGGTAACTGATCCAGAAAGTAAACCGCCTTCCATAACCTGATCCAGCCCAGGAATGCCCGTGCACACACGCTGCTGTAACAGAGACTGGGTTTGTAGTTGAGATGGAATGAATGCCTTGTCGGTGTTACCATGATGGAGTTTTTTCTTTATGGATGCCCTGATAGAGGCCATGTCTAAGGAATTGGATGAAGGCAAGACCGTGGTCGTGGTTGAACTTAGGGCTGCTGCATCTTGGAGATTTGAATTCTGTTCCATTGATAAAGGTAGAGAAAGAGCCTCATTGAGCTCAGTTTCCTTAGATAATCCTGGATTTTCCAGCAATATTTGTTCTTTTTTTTCGTCGAGGAGATTGCTCATTCCCGAAGAACCTAATCGATCTTTTTCTCCCCTATCCTCTTTTTTTTGATATTTACCAAGATTTTGCAGTAGTCCCATGGTACAGAGCTTTGTGCTACACAAAGATAAAGGAATCCTGTTCTTTAAATAATTTGTGCTAAACCCCGAGAAGACGTGCAAAGAATAAATTAAAAATTAAGAGGAACTAACTGTTCCTCGCTTGTGAAGTTTTGGTTTCTGCTAAAAAATAAGGGTCAGCTGCTGTTCCTTCACTTAATTCCGTCCTTGTGTTCTCATAGCCCCGTCGCTTAGCAACAACACGCCAGTCAAAGGTTGAACTGCTATTTTCTCTATTTGTCTCTTAAAACATTTTCATTTGAACCTAATTCTTTCAAAATAAAAAGAGTAAAAGAGGTCTATTCACCATTACTTGTATTCCAGACCGGAAAAAATTGAAGAGCATCTGCGAGAACATAACCATTGGCAAAGTCATTCAGAATAACCCCTTGCAGACTCGCAGCATTAAAATCATACACCCCAAGAGAAATCCATGCACTCCCTGGTGCAGATTGATCAACCTCAATCCGGGGACTAGTTCCTTGACGGTGGTAGACTCTATAAGGAGCGTTCGTAGCCATGTCTGGTGAATAGCGGTGACCGAACCTCCAGACAAATACTGCATAGCTCCTTGGAGCAAGAAGGTTATCAACACGCCATCCAACACTTCCACTCCCATTACCAGGAAGCTTATACCTACTCTGCCCATTGTAGGCATCCGTGAGATTAACAGGCCACCAATTTCCTGAAAGTACTAAAAATCCAGGATCACTATCATCGATGATGGTAAAGGAAGGTTCACGAGGGAACCAGTCAATACCCTGACCTGGACCAGATATTTGATAAAACATAGGGTATCCAGGGTTTCGTGCAAAATCTGACCAGTAATTACCATCAGTGCTCAAATTCCATTGATTAAAGCGTGAAGCTACCTCTTCATAGGCGTTTATCCTATTATGTAAAAAATAGTTTTCGAAAAAAAGATTACCCCTTGAACCATCTTCCAGAGAAACACCAGAACGATTATTTCCTAGAATATTATTTTCAAAGAGTGTATTAAAACTAGCATTTGTAAAGACAATACCGTTATCATTATTACTCATACTGTTGCGAGAGATGGTATTGTTTAACCCATGTAAGGTTATACCACTGTCCTTATTATGCATAATCTGATTCTTGGTTATCGTATTGTTATTTGATAATTCAGCGAAAAAAAGACCATGGCTATTATTCTCTAGAGAATTCGTCAAAATAGTGTTGTTATCACCGTAAAGATTAATGCCAGGATACTTATTATTACTCACCTTGTTTCCTAGAACCTGGTTACGAAAACCCAAAGAAATGTCAATTCCATACCCGTTCCCATCAAGAGTATTATTACCCAGAACATTATCACTGCTCGCGCCAAGAAAAATACCCTTTGGATTACGCTGTGAGAGCATTTCCGTAATAAGATTGTTACCGCCACCATGCACTGAAATCCCAGATCCAACATCAAGAATACCATTATCAAGAATCACACCACGTTTAAGAGTATTAGAAAAGCTGTCAAAAAGGGTTATTCCTTCTCTATTTTCGGAAGAGTTAAGTGAAATAAGAGAAGTATTATCGATGTATCGCAAGATAACCCCGTTATTTTGAAGCAATGCAGAACCAACAACAGTAACATTAGTTAACAGAGAGTTGTCTGCATTACAGAGAATTAATCCTGAAAAGATTTCATTATTTAAGACAACGGTTTCATTAAAGTAGACAAAAGGCCTGTTGCCAGAACCCGTATTATTCAAGATTTGATTATTACATTCAGAGATTCTCTCCTGGGCAAGAGCAATATCCCATTGTTTGTTTTCCTGTACGGTATTGTCCACCAACTCGACAGGGAAACTCTGTTCAACATACACTCCCCGATAATCATTTCCGTTAAGGATATTCCGGATAACACGATTATTTCTTGAGTTGCTTCGTAATGAGATACCATCAACAGCATTGTCATTCGCCATGCTAGAGATGAACGTATTCCCTGAGCTTTCCCAGATGTACATACCAAACCAATGGTGAGAACTGGTAATTCCATCAAAGATGGCATTATCAGTAAAGTAGACCATGAATCCGTTATTTTTCAGCGAGTCTGAACCTACGACAGTAATATTAGTTAAGGTAGAGTTATCGGCATCACAGAGAATTACCTGAGAGAATCTCTCATTCTGAGCATGGGATCCGGTATTGAAATACACAAGGGGATGACCTCCAGAACCAATATTATTCTCAATTTCTTGAGCACAATCCTCCACCGTTGTTATGCTAAGAGACAAGTCACTCCCCCCATACTTTCCATTTTCTTGAAGCGTATTGTTACGTATGTCTGTACGCTGTGAATGGGAAAATAAAGAAATACCATTCCCACCGTTGTTAGTCACGGTATTCATAAGAAGCATACTATTCGTACTTGAAACAAGATTGATACCAGAACCTCCATTATTACTAACGTTGTTTGCTTGTAAAAAATTTCCAAAACCTGAAGAGAGGTAAATACCAGCATCACTGGCTACAGAGACATAATTACTTTCAAGAAGGTTATAAGAGCTTGAGAACAGCACAAGACCCTGATAAAACTCGGTAATATAGCAATTTTTGATGGTAACCCCTGTTTTGGTCTGAAGAGAAATTCCGAAGTGATCATTATTTCCATAAGGTTGCCCATCAACGCGATGACCCTTGCAATCAAGGGTGATATTATCTGCTCCGATGATAATCCCACGTTCAGGGCAGTTCATCAAATCTTCAGTTAAAACTGTATCTTCATAAATCGTATCGCCACAACCCAATGCTACCGCAAAAGATGCTGCGAAAAGAGCATACATAACTAACAATAATAAGAAACCACCACGCATGACAAAAGCACGACTGTTCACCGTACCACCCCCTAAGAAAAATGGAGGATGGGGAAGTTAATAAAGATTTCGAGTAAACAGGTCTAGCAATTTCCAATACAGATGTCTCCATCTGACAGAATATTTCCACTAAGTTTAATGTTTCCTGTTACTTCCAGTCTCTCTGAAGGGTTAACGTTCCCAAGGCCAAGGTTTCCTCCTTCCAAAACAAGTGCATCATCGCTTGCTAAACGGAGTCTGGCATCATAATCTACAGCTCCATCATTTGCAAAATCAAGGTACGAGCTTCCTCCATCAGAGCTTCTCAGTTCTGCACCATGGTTACCAGATCCCTCAACAGAAAGCCCTGAAAAAATAACACTTCCAGCTACCTGAAGTCTTGCACCGGGAGATGTAGTTCCAAGACCAATATTTCCATTCCCATCTTCATACAGGACAGAATCACCAACAATAGTATTGCTCGTAAACTTCGTAAGATAACGGGGAGTACCACTTCCTTCAATTCCTCCACCGGGTCCATTTGAAGGCCAAACCGTTCGACAATCATCAGCTATACATAAGCCTGATCTTCCCTTCACATAGCCCTCAACATCAAGCCGTTGAGTAGGAGAGATAGTACCAATGCCTACATTACCATCATTTTTAACTTTCATCCAGATAGCACTTCCATCAGACTGCCTAAAGGTAAATCCTCCGTGGGGATTTGCCCATGCGGTGTTATAGAATGAGAGATCCTTTCCACCATTTCCATTATCTTCGGAAACAACTCTCCTCCATCCATCTCCCAATTCAAAGCTATCACTTTCTCTAATACGAATATTTCCCTCTACATGTAATTTTGCTTGAGGATCCGATGTGCCAATACCAACCTTTCCTGATGCAACATCGATAGTAACTCGATCTTGATTATTATGTGCAGCATCACGAAATCGCCATGCACCGCTACCCCAAAAATTAGAAAATACTTGCCCACCATTAATACCATCTGGACAAATGCTATGTGCATCATTGTCCCCAAGACAATTCCTGTAAGTAATATTTCCATTGACGTCAAGTTGAGTTGACGGAGAAGATGTACCGATCCCTACATTACCACCAGAAGTTACTCTGATAACTTCAGTGCCAGACACAGAAGGATCAGATTCGTTCCAGAAGCCATTTACTCGAACAGTAACATCGCCGTAATCGGTCACTAAACTGGTTAAATCTCCAACCCCGATCCATCCAGTTCTTTTGCCAGAGTTTGTTGCTGCAAGCATGGTTGGATTGCCATTTTGGTCAGCAACATGAACTTTCTGAACGCCTCCACTATGATAGTCCCCTCGTGAACCTGCAAGAATAGTTCCGGCTGCTGATAACTTTGCCTGAGGACTTAAACTTCCAACACCAATATTTCCATCAGGAGTAATAAAAAATCTTCCCATACCTCCAGCATTTTCATCTTCAATCACAAACTTACCTTCACCAGCAGGACTTCCATCTGAAGAGGAAAGAATATTCCATCTTCTTCCATTCTTACCACTATTGCTAAGAATGATGTTGGTTTCAGAATCCGTATCATGTATTTCTACGTTACCCTGTGGCGCTGTTGTTCCAATGCCTACGCTGCCGGTTTCAGTAATACGAACTTGCTCAACCAACTGTTGCCCATTGGCTGTCCAGAAACGAATATTACCTCTTTGGGCATTTGTTTCGCTTGCATGCGCAGAAATTCTTGCAAATTGAGCGTTTTGTCCAAGAACTTGCCCTTCAAAATCAACACCGCCAAGGAACGTTGAGGTCAAAACATCAGAACCGCTTTGACGCAAATTAAGTTCTCCACCAGCGGAATATACTCGCTCAACAGATAACGCTGCATCCTCTCCTCGTACGTGGAGCTTATCTTCAGGAATCAACGTTCCAATGCCCACGTTACCAGAATTAGTATTATGAATATCATCACCTGTCGAAACCCATAATACACCTTTCTCTAAAACTTCAGCTCTTTGTGGAGATGTTCCATTTAAAGCAAAAGCATCAGATGCAAAAAGAACTACTGCAACAAAAAGCAAACTACAAGTAAAGTGTAGAGTTTTCGATTTCATAAGATCACCTCAAGTTAATACAATTTTCCTCCATTTTTTATCAGAACGCCACTTCCCTGTTTGACCAAAAGGAAATGGTTTAGAAAGTCAATATTTAAGGCAGCTATCGGACTGATGGTTAAGACTGCGTTGTTCTGTACAATCACATTACTCGGTACAGTTGCAAATCCTTCAAAAGTACAACTTTCTGTCACAACCCAATCTCCAGAAAAAGGTGGAATACAATCCGGTAAAACTGCTACAGAGAATGCAACAGTTGATGCTCCTTCAATACTTGGACCACGAAAATCATAGGTATGTCCTTGTTCTAACGCGTAGGGTTCCCCAATCCGAACACACACATCAGGCATATCCCAAATATGGTTCTGATCATCGATATGTATTTCAATAAACGTATAAAAATCCTGCTCAGTTCCACAACGCCACTTAAACCGCGTTGGACTTCCCGAATAGCCTCCTCCGGTAAAGACAACGTTTCCGTTAAAAGAGTTATACTCTCTTGTCAAAATCTGACACTTCATAGCTTCATCTTCGCATGTTGTTATTCCATGGACTTCATGAGAAATATCTTGTTTGACACTTTCTCTCCAATTCGCAGCCGTTGTATCTGTAGTATTGAGCGTTTTTCTATTATCGGTTGGTTGAGGCTGCCCCTCGGGAACGCCTAAACGAGTTCCAAAATAATCAAGATCAGGATTAGACCAGTAATTAATTCTCGTGCACGTAACCCCTTGATCCATACATTTATTATCGTAGGCCATAATTGTCCGCCACCGTTGAGTTACATTAACATGACCATGGTTATAGGGAAATGGTGCATTATCTGCTGGATCAATATACCAGTCATGTCGTGCAGAGAAAAGATGTCCCAATTCATGGCCAAAGGAATAATCTCCTGTAGCGCATGAATCCTTAACCACAGCAAATGCATTGTTCCTAAAAGCCAACGAAACTGGATCCATAATGCCAAAAGCTCTTCCACATGCGTCAAGTTGATTTACAATCAAAATAACTGCATCTGTTCCATAAATATCCCGTAAGGTATGAGCCTCATCAAGCTGGCCATCGCCGGGATCTTGAAGACGACGAACATCAGCTTCTGCATTTCCTGTTTCCGTGTATTCCAATTCAGATTTATAAACCACTTTTATTCGCTGATCGATGTTACTGTTACGATACCCATCATTGGTTTCTTGTTCTGCAATATCAATTAACTGGTGAATTTGTGGCGTCCCTCCTGCAGCTCTTTTTGCATCATCAGAATAAACAACGAGTACATCAATAACTGAACCGTCGTCATCCTGAATATCTGAAGGATCTTCAGATGCTTTCTCATCTCCATTCTCCAATGGCTCTGCCTCAGAAGGAAATGCCGACTGATTAATTTCATATACCACATGGACGCCATTCCCCAAAGGACGAATCTGAAAGAAAAGGTTATCTATAATGACATTTCCTGTTGCAAACTCATCAGAAACTGCTAAAATAACCCGACTGTAATTATGACCCTCTATATGACCTTTCCATAAGAATCCACCCGAATCTGATACTGTTGTTTCTTCCAACGTTGCCGTGAAGGTAGCATCTTCAAAGAGGTTTAATATAAGTTCGTCTGCCGCTGTGGAAGCGTTCGGCAATAATGCAAAATCGATAGCAACTAATCTGTTTCGTATATGAAGTGTATCGTTCTCAGGCAGAAGGTTTCCTTCTGGGACCGTTGGTTCAAGCAAGGGAATAACCTCTCCCCCATAAGCACTAACAATAGGAACCCAAAAAAACAGTATGCACAAAAAGAGCGACATTAGGAGTTTGTTTTTCATAACCATCCGTCGCGTTGAAGTAGTCTTATATAAATATTTTATTGATAAAAATATTCTCTTTTGAATTTTCCATCAACCACAACGCTTAAATGGAACAGAAACACCCAAGAGAAGGCATACCGAAGGCATACCATGAAACAGGTGCATCTTATCATTACAGGGAGAGTACAAGGAGTTTCTTTCCGTTATAGCACCAAACAGAAAGCACAAGATCTGGGAATAACCGGTTGGGTACGAAATATTCCCAACAATGCAGTAGAGGTAGTTGCTGAAGGTTATGAGGAAACCCTGCAACAGTTTATTGTATGGTGTCACAAAGGGTCATTGCTCGCAAACGTAACAAGCGTTAAGGTTACGGAAAAGCAGTATACAGGAAAGTTTACGAGCTTTGATATTAGGTATTTATGAAGCTAAATAAACCTTTTAACATTGGCTTATAGCAGAATTCTTTTGATCTTAGTGACATCGGAAAAATCCGCTACTAAAACAGCTAATTTCTTACTTTCGGGATAATTCCCTACAGAACAACAGAGGGTTTTTCCTATCCTTTCCTGAAACTGACTAGAGATATCAACGGTTTCGTGGATATGACCATGAAGCGTGAGCAAAGGGCAGGTGTTTTCAATAAATAAACGGAGTGCAATACTGCCAACATGAACATCACGAGAAATCTGGTCAAGGGCTGTGCCAAAGGGTGGAGTATGGATGATGTAGATTGTTGTTGATGGATGCTCAAGAAAGAGACTTGACTGAAGATCTCGTTGGATAGAATCAGTGGCTGCCATCGAGGGAAGAAATTGGAAGGATTGCCATCCCTGAGGTGTACTTTTATAGCCCGAAAGACGAGCATGAGCTGTACGAACTGTATGTGCATGGATAAATTGCTCAGGAACATCGGTGAGATCAAATTTTTCCCAATCCTTTATGCCAAAGGGAGTAAGAGGCACACACGAATAACCAATAAGATTAAGCCCTGAAAAAACAGAACGATGGTTATGTAAGAGAACAAAACGTTCTTTTGGATACTGCTCACATACGTCCAGATGACATTGACAATCATCATTCCCCAAAAGGTAGAACACCTTTCCCTGAGGGACTACCTCAAAATAAGGGATAAAGAGTTGAGAAAAGACCTCTTGAAAGAAGTGATGCTGTTGGGCAATAAAATCCCCACTTCCTGCTTTAGACCCTAAATCTCCCCCAAGGATAATACAGGATGCCCGGATTTCTTGAGCGTACTGTACCAATGTTTGGTATTGGTTGCTATTGCCGTGTAAGTCGGCAGTATACACGAACCGTGTCATCAGAAGAAAAAAGACTTGTTGCTATATAAAACATATCGTTTCTTTCCTCTGGACTTCAAAAACTGTCCAAATTTCTCTTTGATTTTACAAAAACATAAATATCACCTCCCCTCCTCACGGTATAGGGGAGGCAGAAGTAAAAAAAGATGGTGCTTGAGCAGTATTTCCTGAATCCACAAGGATTATATGCACTTCTCATCCTTGTCCCCTTTATTATTCTCTATTTAATCAGACCAAAGCCCAGAAAAAAGGTTATTCCATCATTGATGTTTCTTGTTAAAGGAGATAAAAACTTCAAAAATAATGCCTTTTTTCAAACCTTTTTGTTTGATCTGCTGTTTTTTTTACAACTTCTTGCCTTACTGATCCTTGCACTTGCCATTGCCCGACCATATTTCTGGGGAAGCGAAGAGATCTCGACAAAGAATGTCATCTTGGTTATTGATGGGTCTGCATCAATGCAAACAGACCAGAACGGAAAAACACGTTTTGCAAGTGCCATTGACTTTGCCAAAGACCATCTTGGAGAACAGAATGCCGTTATCCTTGCAACGGTATTACCCAGCTTAAAGGGGGAGGAAAAAGGACGTCAAGAAACAAAGCTTATCCTTAATAGTTTAGCACCAACTGATGCACCAGGAGATGTCAGTGATGCCATGCTCTTTGCAGGAGGATTGCTCAAAGAGAACACTGAAGTTATTGTACTTAGTGATTTTAAATCCAAGGGAGATGAAGTGGAAATTGCACGTAAAACCCTTGAAGCGCAAGGTGCTGCGGTTAGCCTTATCGATGTTTCTGAACCAACAATGAATGTTGGCATTGTCGAGGTAAAAGCAGCTGAGGATACGACAACTGTTTATATCAAAAATTATAATACCCGAGAAGAAAATGTCACTGTTTCTATCAATGGCAAGGTCGAAGGAGTACCTATTAAACCAAAATTTGTTGAGCCTTATACCTTTGTCACACCACCGAATACAACAACCATAAGCCTTCTGGGAAGGGATAGTTTTTCGTTGGATAACACCTTCTATCTAAGCGCGCCAGAGCAAAATCAAATCCGTATATTGATGATCACCAATCAACCACGAAATCATCTGTACTATGCATTATCATCGGTTCCAAAGGTAAATATAACCATCATCGAACCACCTGCCACTATTAAGGATATTGACCACGATATTATTGTCGTGAAAGGTATTGACAGAACATTGACCCTACCCAGTACCTTTATGGCGATAGAAGATGCTGTCCAACAAGGGTCATCGCTGATTATTGCTGCCCAGGATGACCTTTTCTTACTAGGCATTACTGATCTGCTTCCCTTAAGCTTTACCGAAAAAGGCAACAATCGCACCTATCTGAAAAAAAGCACTGATGTTCCCTTTACTGAAGATATTGAGTTTGGGTTTGTTGAAGAATACCTTAAAGGCAATGAAAAGCAGGGAGTAGTAAGCATAGTAACTACCGAGAATAATAATCCCATCATTACAACCCAAAGCTATGGTAGCGGCAAGATCCTCTACTATGGTATCATGGATAACCATGCTGATTTTAAACTAACGCCGAGCTATCCACTGTTTTGGTATAACGCTGTCCAATTTCTGAGTAATCGTGTTGAGGTTCAAAGCTTAAATCACCACACCGGAGAGATCATTACTTTTGAAACCGAAACAGAGATAAAAACTCCAACAGATACGCGTAAAGAATCACGTCTTGTTTTGGATGAATCAGGTATCTATGAGTACAATGACCGAATAATAAGTGCTAACCTTGTCAACCTGGAAGAATCTGACGTGAGTGCAGTAAGTACGATAAACACGGTACGTTCTGAAGGATACGATCTTCTCAAATCCCAAAAAGAGGATGAAAAAGAATTAGATCTGTGGTTTATTTTTGCGGGCATTGTTTTCATTCTCCTTGAGCTCATCTACATCAAACTACGAGGCGATTGCTGATGATCAGTTTTCTTTATCCCAAAATTCTTCTGTTGATTATTCCTGCACTCTTAATTCTCTTTGTTATCCTCGTCTATGATTTTGTAAAGATACGGGAAACAGACCTTGAGAATTACAAAAAGCTCGTCCGAAGAAGAAAAGCTGATAAAATGTTTATCGGTATTTTACGGGGATTAACGATTATTTCATTGGGAATTGCACTCGCAACGCCCTTTACCGAACAAGAGAAAGAAATAGAAGGTGATCCGACCATTACCCTCCTTACTGATAACTCGTCATCTTATAGCCTGTATCAAACAGCCTCTGTTGACGAGCTTAAAGACCAGATTGAGCAACAACTGCCCGTAAGAACAGGAACTATTGGCCATGACACGATTTCTGATATCGGTGATGGAATCCTTCAATACCTTGGAAGAGACAGCAACCTCCTGGTGGTAAGCGACGGACAAAACAACTATGGCACAACATTATCAGAAATTGCTCTATTTGCACGAAACATCAACGCAACCATCAATATCCTTAAGATCGAACCCGAAAAAAAGGATTTTGCAGTAACGATTGAAGGTCCATCAAAGACTGTTGCAGATATTGATAATGGTTTTGCAGTTGTTATTAAAAGCGCAAAAGAAGAAGAAGTTTCAACAGCAATACTCTTGACCCTTAATCTCGATAATGAAACCATTCTGGATCAAGAAGTTAGTATGGGTGAGGGGGTTACTGAATTGCGCATTCCCGTTACCAAAGCCTTGAGTTTAGGTACTCATCAAATGACTGCCCGTATACGGGTAGATGATACACTTTCCCGTAATGATCTGTTCTCTAAGAGCATTACCGTCGTAGAGAAACCAAAAATACTGTACATCACTGACAAAGAAACAAAATTAAATGATTTCATCACCGTGCTTTATGACGTAACCAAAAAACCATTCTTCCCCCAAGATAAGGAAGAACTCAACCAATATTACGCGGTAATAGTAGAAGACATACGAGCTGAACGTATCCAGAATATGACCTTACTCAGGGAATACCTTGATAATGGAAACGGATTAGTGGTCATCGGAGGTCAGAATTCCTTTGATCTTGGTGATTATAAAAACTCTGAATTTGAAAGCTTTTTGCCCGTCTATGTGGGAACCGGAGAAAAACAACGATCAACAGCCAATATTGTCATTGCTATTGATATCTCGGGGAGTGGTAAGGGCAATCTTGAAAGTGGCTCCGGAACCGCAAAGGGAGACGTCCAGAAGGCCCTAGCGCTTTCTGTTCTCGACAGTATTAATGTCAATAACAAAGTAGGCGTAGTTGCTTTTAATCTCCAGGCCTATGAAGTAGCTCCTATCCAAACCTTGTGGAGCAACAAGGCAGTACTTCAAGATCGTATTCCACGACTCATTAACGAGGGGCAAACACTGATTTATGCAGGACTACAAATGGCATACGATATGCTGCTTGAAACAAAAGGGGATAAAAACATTATTCTTATCTCAGATGGTATGGATCCCTATTTCCATTTTACTGCTGACTTCATGAAAGAAGCATGCAAGGGTTCAATAAAGATTTATACGGTCGGTGTTGGAGAAGACACTGAGGTAAACGTTATGAAACGTATCGCAGAACAGTGTAATGGTGTTTATTTTCAGGCAGATGCCAACAACAAAATAAAGATTCTCTTTGGCGAAAGCGATGATGAAAGTTTAGAGACAGAGTACACACTTGCGATTTTGAATGCCAACCATTTCATTACCCAAGGAGCATCAATCGATGCCACGGTTGCTGGATATAACGATGTTGTTCCGAAATCAAATGCGCTTTCCTTAATTACCTTACAAACTGGAGAGCCCGGACTAACCGTCTGGAGGTATGGTTTAGGAAGAGTAGCTACAATAACTGCGTTTGGCGAAGAAGATCCGCTCGGCTACCTGCTTACCCAAAAGAACTCAAGGGTCATGGCAAAGACCATTAACTGGGCAATAGGGGATCCAGAACGAAATAAAGAAACCTATGTCCAGGTAAGTGATACACGAGTAAATACACCAACAACTATCGTCGTCAAGGCAGAGAAGTTTCCTGAAGCAGAAGGATTTACCTTTTACAAATCTGATGAGGATATCTATGTCAGTACCGTAACGCCAACAACGAAAGGCTTCCATGAGGTTCTTGGTAAGGTATATGCGGTAAATTATGAACGTGAATTCGAGGCATTGGGGAATAACCCTGACGTAGAGAATCTTGCGCTCATGACGGGAGGAAAAATATTTAAATCTCCTCAGGCGGATCTTATCGTAGAGCACGCCAAGGCTCGTTCAAAGCGTATGAAGGTTCAAAAAGTCCTGTACCGTTGGCACTTTGTCGGGCTTGCATCAGCTCTTTTTTTGCTTGAAGTAAGTATTCGAAGAATACGAACCTATCACCGAGGTTAATATGGGAGAACGATTAATTCAACAAAACGTGAATACGGTATTGCTCTTTGTCCTGTTATTGATTATTGGAGGTATTGCTCTGCAGACCATCCATTTCCAAACAAAACTTGCTGAAATGGCTGGGCAAGTTGAGGAAAAGTCCCTAGCCTACAATAACGTGAGCGAGGAGTTAGTAGTTTATAAAGACAAGTATAATCAGACCCTTGCCTCACTTCAAACGTCACTGAAGGATTTAGGGTACTATGACAAGCTCTATGTCAATAAAAGTTCAGAGCTAGAAACAACCAAAGAAGGATTAATGGTTGAGATTAGCACGCTTAATGCAGACATTGAACAGAAAAAGAAAGAACTGAACGACTCAAGTGTCGTGCTTCGTCAAACAAATGATGCCTTGATAAGCGCCCAGGAAAGCAATAAACTGCTGCAAGACAATATCACAACAATAACGACTTCCCTCAACGATTTACAAGGCCTATATGATGAGCTCAAAAAAGATTTTGATGCCCTTGATGAAAATTGTAATCAATAGAGAATTAGTGTCGATGTGAGTGCTATAAAAGTACAAAAGAGTTGAAGCAGAGAATGGAAGGCGCAGGAATCCTGAGAGTTTTTCGGGAATTGAAAGGAGAAATCCTGAAGATGTTCTTCATAGAAGTATTTCTCAACGCAGTACTGTTTTTCCTCATGACGTACCTTCTCTTTTCCATGCTTCGTATTCCCATTTTTTTGGTTGGTGTAGCATTGATTCTTTTCTTTATTGCGAATACGATCTACAGCCTGAAAAGAATACGTTTAACACTCGTGGAGGAAAAATATCCCTCGCTGCGTGAAATGTTACGGACCTCTGCAGATAATATCAATCAACAAACATTCATGGCACGAGCCTTGCATTACGATGTTGCACTCAAAGTACGAGCGGTAAAGACTTCCTCATTCATGAGTATTAACCGAATGCTTGTGAAGATCTTTGCAATATTTCTCGTCTCTTTTTTTGTCATCTACGCTTCCTCAGTTAATATTCGCGTACCTGCATGGCAAAGAACCCTTGATTTTAATATAAAAGACCTCTTCCCATGGCAAAGTGGACCTACAAAACCACCGCTTGTGCCCATTTACCTCAATGACAGTGCGAAAACAAGTGAGGAATATACGCAGATCTATGGGGATGCGTCATTTGCATTGCTGGGAGATGAGGAATTAGTTATTGAGATTCAATCATTACAGGATGACATTAGTTTTGATCAGGTTCAAGATGAAGATGCAAACGCATTGAAGAACGACTATCCTGAAGATGTTTTTATTGCAGCACAAGAGGCATACCAGGAGAATATTCCACGAGAACAACAGGAACTCGTGAAGAGTTACTTTACGTTGCTCAGGGATGCAGAGGATCAGACAACCGGATGATAAGGTGAGAATCATGAAAGAACTAGATCGTATTAAGAATCTTGAAAAGTTGGGTGAAACCTTTAGTGATGTCAAGGAAGAAATAAAGAAGGTTATCGTTGGCCAGGACGAAGCAATTGAGCAGATTTTTGTAACCCTGCTCTGCGGAGGAAATGCGCTTTTGGAGAGCTATCCCGGACTTGGAAAAACACTAACGATCCGAACGCTTGCAGAGGTTCTCAATCTTAAATTCAGCAGAATCCAGCATACTCCTGATTTGATGCCCTCCGATATCATCGGGACGTATGTTATCGATGAACAGAATGGAAAAAAAGTATTTAACTTCCATAAAGGACCTATCTTTGCAAACATTGTGCTTGCTGATGAAGTCAATAGGGCAACACCGAAAACACAATCTGCGCTATTAGAGGCAATGCAGGAAAAGCAAGTAACTGTAGGAAATCAAACCCTGAAATTAGACGAGCCTTTCTTTGTCTTAGCGACGCAAAACCCCATTGAGCAAGAGGGAAGTCTAGCATTGGATCAACCCGTGTTCATCAATGGAATACTCCAAACTGGTGAAACTCTCCTTGCATTGGCAAAGGACAATCAGCTTCTGGAAGATAAAGACGGAAGAAAACTCTATGCGGTTAATGGATGGACCTTTGCGTTAAACGCTCAGGGAAAGCTTGAGAAAAAGTCTTGCTATCTGTATACGCTTCCGTATCAGGGCGAGATGATAACCATTTCCAGTGCTACAGGAAGAAGTATTACGGTTACAAAAAATCATCCGTTTCTTGTTAATGACCGAGGGGAAATTCTCTGGAAAAAAGCTGAAGAGCTCACTAAACAGGATTACTTGGTAAGCCCTGCACGAATTCCCGAAATAGATGAAATCGTTCCTCCAAGCCATGAGGAAATGATAGGTCGCATCAAGCACCTGCCAGTAACACAGATGCCGTTTGATAAAGATTTTGCGTTCTGGATTGCATTTGTTTTATCGGATGGATATGTCGGGGAAAAATGCGTGGAGGTATGCCAAAAGAACTATCCTGACGCACTGCAACGCTTTGTTTCTATCTCTCAAGGGTATGGCCTAAAGGTGCATCTCTCAGAGAGAAGAGGTTGTTCCTATGCCCGTATTTATTCAAAGCCTTTAGTTGAATATCTTCAGGCACGTTTTGGCGTAGAATCCATGAAAAATAAGCATATCCCTTCATGGTTCATTGCATGGCCAAAAGAGCTCCTGGCAGAATTTGTCAAAACCTTTGTCTCGCTTGAATCATCAATTGGAGAGAATAAGATTCATTTTACCCAAAAAAAGAAGGAAGATGTAAACGTTCTTTCCTATATGCTCTTGCGTTTGGGTATACTCTCCTGGGTGCACCATGATGGGCGAATCTATCGTCTGAAGATTCAGGGAAAATACTTTGCTCACTACCTAAGGAATGTTGGGTGGATCGATGACGCTAAGATTGCTTCTTTTGATCTCACCAAGAAAGCAAGATCGAGTTTTCGTGTCGTTCCAGTAAAACGAGAGTGTGTTTTGAGGCTCGTTGCATTGCTCGGCATGAATAGCTTTCATACACTTCCAGAAAGGAAAAGGTTCGTTGCACGTTCTTGGTATGGAAGCTATAAGGGTATTAAAGAAGGAGAAATCGTGATGAGTGTGGACTCGCTTCAGCAGATGGTTGGAGATATACGAAATGAACTTACCCAAAGAGCCAATCCCCGTTTTGCTGAGCTTCTTCATACAAATCCAAGAAGGTTTGCTGCTTCTATTGGCCTGCCTCTGACAAAAATATCAACTGAGTTGGCGATCTCAAAAAACCACATTTGGAACCTCTATACGACGGGCAAGAGCAAGCATGCTCAGCAGATTCTGAGTACCTTAGAAAGAACCTCTGCGAATCACCTTGCGGAAGCAAACGGTCTTCTCTCCTATTTTGAGCATCTATTGAGTGAAGATGTTCTCTATGAAAAAGTTAAATCAATAACCTATGTCCCCTCTACGGGGGTTGCTTTCGGCTTAACCGTCCCCGAACATCAAAATTACCTTGCGGGATATGGTGCATGCGGGATTAACCATAATACCTACCCCTTACCTGAAGCACAAAGTGATCGTTTTCTCCTAAAGATTAAACTAGGATATCCTCCTGAGAAAGATGAAGAAGAAATCGTAAAGCGTTATGCCTCTGCACAGGAACTACCAGAACTCAAGGTTAAGCTCTCTGCGCAATCAATTTTACTGCTGCAAAAATTAACCCGTCAAGTGCCAATAGCAGAGGACATCCAGAAAAAGGCCATTGGATTGATTGTTGCCACCAGAAATATGAAAGAACTTATCGAGTATGGTGCCTCGCCAAGAGCTACTATTGGCTTGGTATTAGCGGCAAAAGCCCATGCTCTGGTTAACGGAAGAAAATATGTCAGTGCAAAGGATCTCGAGTACATGGCCTACCCTATTCTCCGGCATAGGATTATTCTTAACTTTGAGGCAGAGCGAAAGGGTATGTCAGTCGATGATGTCATTAAACATGTCATTGAAAAACATCTCTGATGCTCCAAAGATACCACCAAACATGAAATAAGGTTCATCTATCCCTATGATTGATACAACGTTCCTTCGACAATTGGATAAGTTCAATTTGATTATCAGAAAGAGGATTACCTCTAATTACAGCGGTTCACGGGCATCAACAAGCTTTGGTCAGGGATTAACTTTCAAAGATTACAAAGATTATGTTAAGGGAGATGACTTCCGAAAAATTGATTGGAAGCTCTACGCCAGAACAGATAAGTTCTACATTAAGCATTACGAAGAAGAACGTAACCTAACCGTCCATATCCTCCTCGACCGAAGCGCAAGCATGGATTTTGGTGCAGGAATAACCAAGTTTGATTATGCTGCTATGATTGGTGTAGGATTTGCTTATATGGCAATGAAGAACAACGAACGGTTTCGTCTGGCAACCTTTGCAGAAGAACTCACCATGTTTAAATCCGGAAGAGGGTCTCACCATCTTCTGTCTATCCTTGACTATCTCAACAAATTAAAAATAGAGGGAAAATCAAAGCTTGAAGATAACCTTGTTCCCTATGGAAGCGGCATCAGATCAAAGTCTCTTCTGATCCTTCTTTCTGATTTTTTGTTTGATGTTGATGAATTAAAAGACTCTCTGGCTGCACTCCGAAAGAATGAACTCATTGTTGTTCAGGTGCTCGATCCGAGTGAAATCGATTTCCAACTTGAAGGCGATGTCATGCTTTACGATTCAGAAACAAAAAACGTGTTGCGAACGTACTTTAGCAGACGCATGAAAGAGATGTACAAGTATCGCTTTAAAGAGCATGTTTTCCAAATTCAAGATATGTGTGACAAAATGGGTATTACCTTCATGCCCGTAACTACCGACGCCCCTATCTTCGATACCTTCTATAAGATCTTACAGTAAATGTTATTAAAGTAACCGGAAAAAGAACTCCTTTTCTATAATAGATTAATTATATCTTCACCGGATGACGTGCACCACAGGCCATGCATTGGAGATACGAAACCTTCCCTTCCTTGACAATTTTCGTATCTGGCTTACCACAATCACGGCAGATGACAAATTCCTGAGCATACTTTCTGATTTTTTCGTTAATAACACTCGCACTTACCTTTCTTCCGACAAAAACAGCTCCTTTTCTCTGTTCGCCAGGCGTAGCTAACTCGCGGAGAATGTATTTCAGGATATGTGCGCTATCTCGATTGAGGACACCAACGATCTGACTAAAGTTACTGATGATGGTTTTATTCCCCTGAATATGTCCCCTGATTTTGGGAATTTCAAAACGTTCTGCAATCTTTACTGATTCAGGCATACGGCTATGGGCCCGTTCAAGGAGTTGTTCGTAATCCATATATCCTCGCGGTAATTGTTCTTATTCTACGAGTAAGGATTAGCGCTGTCTTTTTAAATCTATAGCTTTTTAATAAGTTCTTCACGAAGGCGTTGAAGATCTGCATCGATCCATAACTCAGAACCAACCCGATGAGTGATCTTTCCAGCATTCGCAACCGTAACCGGAGAAGTTTGCCTCATTTGAGGAGAGGTAATAGTAATCGCTCCTGCTTCTTTCCGTAATTTTGCTCGATAACCAACAAGAAGTAGGCCGCCGAGAAAAAGAACGATAAAGATAATAGTGAGGACAAAACGAAATGAAGAAAGACTTTCAGAAATTTGCTCGCCAACAACAAAACCCGTAAGTCTCGGCTCAAGAAGGAAAGGAAGACCAACCAAAAGCAGGATAAGAACCCCGTACTGGAGCGGGAGATATTTCTGCAATCGATACTGTTCTTCAAGATAGCGGAGTTTTTCTTCTATGGCATGAAGCTGTTCATAGGATTCTTTGAGGGTTGCATGAAGAATAACCTTCTGCTCAGTGGGATGGTGACTTGGTCTCACCTGCTTCTGTTTCAGTCTATCGATATGGTTCAATAACGCAAGCCGTTGTGCTTCTAAGAGAGAAATCTTTTCCAGAAGCTCGTCATCATTACGGGCTGTTACCATGGTGGTCAAGACATATCAAAAAATCAAAGAATTTAAATCTTTGTATCTCGCTGTTTTTTCATGCTATCCCTTAAATATCCGAAATCTCCTTTTGCTTTCAAAAAAGGTAGAATTTTATTCCGTAATACCGGAGAAAGTACAGTCTCGTCGTCGTTGATGCCAAACCAACGTAACTCTTGAATTTCACTCTGGGTTGTCGGTTCTCCTTCAATATCCCCAGAATAAACCGTTATGCTAATGATGGTATTTGGCTCGTTTGCTGCACGATCTTCAAACGTGCCAAGGAGCTTAAGTGAAGACCGAAGGACTTCACAACCATGCTCTTCTGCAATTTCCCTCACCAGACAATCAAGAGCAGATTCTCCATGTTCTGGCTTGCCGCCGGGAAGCAGAAACCATTTGGTACCATACTTTCTATTAATCAAAAAAGAATGATCACGAAAGGTTACCAGACCATACTTAACAATACGGTGCATATCATGCATACACCAAGAAAAATGGAGGGGTTTATATGTGTATGGTGGAATGTGGATATTGGTGAATGTTTACGTCCTTCTTTTGTACCGTTTAGCTAAGTTTTTGTTGAGCTCTGCGCCAAGGCGTAGTGCATCTGCTTCTGTCAGAGTACTGTCTTCCTTGAATTTCTTCAAGAATTCAAGATCTTTAACACGCTGCATAAACGCTTGCCTTGCTATTTCTGACCAATTCATCTCCGGGAATGTATCCATCTTGCTCTTTAATTCAGATGGAACTGCTAAAGTCATGGTTGTCATGTTCATAACTCGGGATCATTAGATGGTTATCCGGTCATACCCGTGCCAATGATATTTACGGCAATAATATTGAAGACAACCATTACTAAGAGCGAGATAACACAGTATAAAAGCGTGCTTCGTATGAGGTATGTTCCAAGGAGATATTCCTCATTTAACGTGTCAGAGCCATTTTCAATGCCATTGACGAGAATAGAGAGGATATACACGACCTGTACCACATAGATGCCAACCATCAATTGGAAATAATACGTCGGAACACCATCGTGAAACAATCCAACCATCCCCGTAATAGGGGTTCCCTCCTCTACCTGAAGTGTTGCCATCTGCTGGCCAAGCTTTCCAATAATGGTAGAGACCATAGAAGTAATACCAATGACAATCCCTGCAATAACTGGCGCTAAAAAGGCAACCTGGGATTTCATCGAGGTAATGACATCTTCCATAATATCCTTCAAGCGTTCATCAACGCGATGGATCTGCTTAATGTAGTTCGAGATATTAATAATAGCATTTGCCGCTATCCTCGGGCTTTTCTTTACCGATACAACTAAGACTTTCATAGAACTTTCAATAAGTTTTGAGGGAAAATAAACAATTGCACCACTCTTCTGCCCAAAGATAGCTTCGTCCACATTCATTCCCAAACTCTTAATATTGGTGCTTACCTGCTCAAAGAACTTTCCTGAAGTTGTTCCTTCCATGACCTTTGCTACCTTTCCAAAGGCAATTTCAGCAGGCAGGCCATCCCCTAAACGATTCCCTAACTGAAAAAGGGCTGAGGCAAATTCACGCTCGAGTTCCTTGACCCGGTTTCTGATGGCATAGACATTCTTCGAACGCAGACTGTAATAGAGGCCAATGGCAATACCAAATGACAGAGGAAAAAATAAGCTGATAATGGCTGCACCAAATCCAAATGGCCCTATGGTCTCATCAGGGTTTAACGTACTTGCACGATAATCCAAAAGAACAAATTTCCCATCCGCAAATCGTAGGTCAAAGTCAGGATTAAGTCGATGGATAAGAAGAGGAGAAATGGCTATCAAAAAAAGAAATGAAAAAACAATGATGCTTAGCCAAAGCGGACTGATCTTTATTTCTTGTGATCCCAGAGGAATGATCAGTTTACGGTATTTTTTGAGTTCAGGGTTCTCTTCAGAAAGATCAGTATCACCATACCCTGTAGGCCGCTTAGAAAGAATACTTTTGCCAAGATAATACACCGCCAATGGAATACAGATATTATAGAGGACTGCCAAATGATACCATTTGACATTACCCATGAAACTGACAACAAGAGGCAAGATGACAAGACCTAAAACCGGAAGAATGATACCAAGCATGTTTAAGATGTTTAAAGGTGACTTTAAGTTATGGGCATAATGCAACATCTTCTCGAAGGTTTCCTCGAGCATGACTTCGAGAGATTTATCCAACAGACTTAATCGTCGTGCTTCAGATCCCTCATAGAGTGAGGACTCAATAAGATGGAATGACTCAACAAATTCAAGATTCCACTTTCGCCAGGACTCAAGGTACATATCTAGGGACTCTTTAACGGATTCATAGCGTTCACTCTCTACATCCCAAAGCACTTTTTTCAAGTCAATAGAAAGGGGTGGAGAAAGATGCTCGGATGCAAACTCAATTGCCCGTTCAAGATTTGATGTATGACGCATGTACATAACCACATAAAAAATACACAGTACCATTTGATTGCTGGCCTTTAATCGCCAATTGTTTGCAAAATATTCGGGGATCCGTTGCAAAATGATAATGCAGGCAAGACCAACAAGAATACTAAAAATTGCAAGGAAAATACTTGGATTTGCTCCTAATATCACTGGAACGACAAAGCTCAAAAGCAGTGAAATGATAATGAAAAAAATAGGACCAAGAATAGCAAAACTCAATGCTCCAGTAGGCGTAATATCAAGGTGACAAATACTGATAGATTCCTGTAATACTGCCTCGCTTTCTTTATTCGGCTTAATTTGGAGAATCCGCTCACTGAAATTACACGCTTTTTCATAGAACGTCATATGTTTCGGCATGTACGATGCCTTGAATTCCTTGTATTCCCGAGAAGCATGCGGAAGATCATCAAGAGTTTGCTCATTAAGTTTTTGCTGTAAGTCTTGCTTAAATCGACGAAGAATTGATTGAAGTTCTTGATCATCAGGCATTTTTCGTGTACATCACTCGTTTTCTCATCTCTCCTTTGAGCCACTCTTCCCATTCAAACAAAATTCGTTTTGGATCGGGGAATCCTACTTCTTCTCGTACATTTTCCGAAAGAACATGAAAAAGATCATTTGCCTTAATGACAAAGGGAGCTTCAAGGAGCTCATTATCATTTGTCTTCTCTGCATAGTCTACCAATAGCTGTTTCATGGTTCCTCGAAGAACAATATTCTCCCAGACTGCGTCCCAGTTTCCAGCAAATTCCTTGATATTTCCAGCCACATCTTTCAGAATATCAGAATCTCCGGTAGTAAGTGCATCTTGAGGGACAAGCTGATCTGTTTTGACGTCATATTTCATAAGATCAACAAAGGCATGCTCCAGTAATGGGTCTTTATCCCACTTTTTTCTCACTTCGGTAATTTGCGTAATCCTTCTGGTGCTATGAATGCCATCAGCAGATTTTACTGGTGTTGCTACGATAATAATGTCTGTTGCCTTAAAAGACGTTTTGGGAATGCCTATATCATTCACCACACGGTCATACACCCCATACGGAGAGTCGCCATGAATCGTACCAGCAACAACATTAGCAGCAGCACCGACGCGCATAGCCTCGTACAAAGCAACTGCTTCCTTACTTCGAACTTCACCAACAATTAATGCAGAATCTCCCAACCGTAAGGTCGCTCGAATACCGTCTGATGCATTTACTTCAGCACTCTCCCGGGAAAGTGCACTTGCTACCTTCATCGGTTGAATGTTGTAGCCTAATTTACGTAGTGCATTCGTTGGTAATTCTAAGGTATCTTCGATAGTAATAACCCTTGTTCTTCGCATGATTTCAACCATAACACTGGTCATAAAACTGGTCTTTCCGCTACTTCGTGTTCCTGCAATAAGAATAGTTCTTGTTCCATCAACCAGAAAACTGATGAGACCTGCCCCTAATGGATTAATCATCCCTGCTTTGATAAACAAGGGCAAGGTCCACGGACGATCACGATGACGTCGAAAAGAATATGCCAATCCACTAGGGTCTAAGGGTTGCGTAATAACAGAAACTCTGGTATTTGCACCAGGAAGCTCAAGTTCTGTATCAAGGATAGGATCTGCCTCATCTAAGGGCCTACCTGAAATCATACGGAGCTTTGATGCCCAGGATTCTGCTTCGGTCGGTGTTGGAATAATATTGGTAACGCAATCCCCGTATTGACTGTGTACAATAAACAAGGGCGTTTGACCCATAGGACTATTAACCGAGATATCCTGAATTCTTTCGTCCTGCAAAAGAACTTCGATCAACCCGAATCCAACCGTATAACGCACTAGAATGTTAGTTAATTTTTCAATATCCTTACTTCGAAGCGTAACACCTCTATATGCAGATAACTCTTCTAAAAGATCACGGCCAACATTAAAAAAAACCTGCCGCATCCGTTCTGGGTCGACAAATTCTGATTTTTTCGGTTGATGCTCCGACATGATTTTTCTTGCCATGTCCAACAGTTCATACTTCTCTTCAGTTAACTTAAATTCAGGAGGCATCATATGATAAACATACTGGACACTGTCAGGCAGCTTAAAGACCGTAATTTCAGTGTCTTCATTAACCACATAATTATCAAGCTCCTCACCATCGGTTGGGTAAGAAGCCATCAGTTTGGTAAACATAAAATCAGGTTTTATGGTTGGGTAGAAGAGCTTTCGATAAACATCACGTTCTCCCATCTTAAAGCCACTCAAGTGGGGCTTTGCCAAACTAAGCAGTTTTGTCTGGTCAAGCTTACTCAACACAAAGGTAAGGAAAGATATATAACGTTGGGTATAGTAAGCCATCTGTTGATCTGTTTCCTTATCAAGGACGATTCTCTCTCTTCTCAGAATGCGTTTAAGCTCGACATATGCCCCTAAAGGATCTGCTTTTAAACGATGATAGAGCAGTTCCTGTGCTTCGTTGTAGTGGAGGGTATAATTCCTGTCGGTAGCTGGGTTTTGTGCAGAAAAATAGGTTGCTAAAACTCGTTGCTTGACCAGTTGATGGACAAGGCGGGAGATCTCAACCAAGAGTTGGGTTTGGCTATAGTCATATTCATAGTCCCGTTTTTGAGTAAAGACGATTTTAGAAATTGGTCCAGCTTCAACAATCTTATCAACGGTCCGAGACATGCAGAGCTCATCATCCTCTAGTGAAGGAATATGAGAGGAACTGCTATAATCAATCCGCATAATGGTATCTTCTCCCTCACGGATAAGTTCGTAGGTATCCTCTTTTTTTTCCATGAACTGGCACCACTCAACTATACTAACACAACATTTATTATGGAGATCCCCTTCTATTCTCTCCGAAGACTATGAGAGTAGACACTATATAAAATTTGCTATTCATCAGAGTTTATTCACCCACGTACTGTCGAGAACATAAGAGAAAGAGAAGATGTTTGAACCTCACCAAGAGAACCAAGAGGAGAAAAAGAAGTCAGCAGGAATTTTTGGCTCTAAAGGGAATAGTACTGATGACCTTATGCTTCTGAGAAATGAATTAAATAATTTATCAAGAAGAGTGAGGATTCAAGAAGAGCGTGATCTTAACTTACGAAAAAAAATCCAGGTTATCGAGCAGAATATGCTCAGCTCGCAGAAAAAGGCTTCCACAGAGATAAAAATACTCCAAGATGACCTCAAAACAGTGAAGCGAGAGCTGCTTGATGTCAAAGATAAAGTAAAGCTATTGATCCTTGAGCTGCGAGAGTCTGCAAAGAAAGAAGACGTTAAAGTACTTGAGCGATACATCAATCTCTGGGAACCAGTAAATTTCGTGACTCAACAAGAAGTTGTCAAAATGGTGCAGGATATCGTAGAAGAGCGTGCAAGCAGCAAAGAAGCAATGGAGAGAAAGACAGAGACAAAGAAAAAGGAACCTCTGGCCCTCTGAGGAAAGAGCCCCATCCAAAAATTCGCTAGCGCTCAGGTTAGCAGCTCAAACTTCTTGCTTCTTTCCAGTAAAGCTGAGAGACCCCGTAAGGGACGTCCCCCCTCTCAGCTGGACGCTTGATAAAAAGGAAGTTTGACTGAAGGCTGCTAACCCTTTTTTGGATGGAGCTTGAGGAAAGGAAAGGTTTAAAAACATATAACCGTAGGTAGTACGAGCAGAAAGAAAAAAAGAGGTACCATGCCCAGTAATGATCGCTTTGCACAACCAGGACCGTCTGGCCCCCCTATTGATCAAGTCATTAATATGCGGCAGCAGGGCTTTAGTAACAATCAGATTGTCCAAACGCTGCGCCAACAAGGATTTGCTCCTACAGAAATATTTGATGCCATGAATCAGGCAGATATCAAAGGCAGTGTTGAAGAGATTCCTGCTGAATTTCTTGAAAATCCACCACCAGAACAACCCATGCAGATGCAACCCGAAGATCAAGCCGGTGGATACTACCCTCCTCAACCTCAAGAGACAGGTGGAAACTACTACGCTCAACATGGATCTGAGGAAAGAATTGAGGAACTAGCCGAGGCAATTATTGACGAAAAATGGGAAGAACTGGTCAAGAGCATCAACAAGATGATTGAATGGAAGGACAAGGTAGATATCAGGATTTCAAAACTCGAGCAGGAGATAACTGATGTACGGGCTGAATTTGATAAAGTCCATCAGGCCATTATCGGAAAAATTGGTGACTATGATAAAAACATAGTAAGTATAGGAACAGAGATTAAAGCCATGGAGAAGGTCTTTCAGAAGGTGTTGCCAACCTTTACTGAAAATGTCAATGAGTTGAACCGAATTACCAAGAACCTGCGTCAAAAAGGACCTCCTGAGGAGTGAAAGGAGGAGTAAACGTTTTTTTTTCTATCTCGATTTCAAAGCAACACGTGATCGCTTCTTCTTTCCCGCGTGTTCAATCAAAGCCTTCTCAGCGATTTGCCGTATCTTTTTCAGGACTTCTTTTGGAACGTCTGCATGCAGATCTTCCTTGAGTTCATGCAGGAAATCATCGAGAAAGACAACGAATAGTTCCTCACCGGGTCTTGTTTGTGCTTGGGCTTCTTCTATGATGCTATCCCACTTAAGATTATAATGGTCAACCAATGATTTCGCATCTTCACGATCCCCTGGACGTTCGGTCGCACACTTTAACAGAAGAATGTCTTCAGGTGCAACAATATGGGCTACAAAGTTTCCATATTCATATACCTTTCTTATCCGGTCAATCATTCCGTGGGACAAATCAAAACAAATAATTCTTCGATAGAAAAGATCGATGCGCGTCTGACCTCTACTCAGAAGAAGAGGAACATTTTTTTTGTTAAAATAGAGAAAACGAAATTCCCTGTCTTTAAATCCAAGATCCTTAAGCAACTGAAGGAGGATCTCTCTGTCTTTCGTCGTTTGACACACTATATCAATATCTTTTGTTTTCTCCTTTGCCTTGTAGTAAAGCATTGCAGAGCCCCCAACAATATAGTAGTCTCCCTTCTGCTTTAATCCTCTTCCCAAGAGATGGAACAAATTTTCCTGGTTTTCTAGGTTTATCATTTATGCCCCCTTATAACGCAAAAGGTCCCCTTTATTTAAGGGGATCTTAATACCCCACGCTGATTCAATACCCCGGAAATCAGTAGATTGCAATCCTTGAATAATAAACCTTCGTCTCTTTTTCTGAAAGCTTTTCAGAAGACCCCGGATTTTAGAAGTCATTTTTCGTACTTTTATGGCCGTACGTGCAACATCATAGAGTGCCCCTACCTCATGGCATACATCATATTGCTTAGCAAAAGAGTAGAGACGATACCAGTTCTTCACCTGATTAAACAATCCTAAAGTCGCGAGGATTAACCGATACTTTCTCGTAGCTATTGCACGAACAATGGTCTCTTCAACAGAGATGTTCCTACCTATTATTTTGTGTTCGTACGGCTCAGCTAAGGTCACTTTCGAGTATCTATTAATAACATCATACATCCCTTCTTCTTTCTTAGGAATTCCCAATGAGCTGATGGAATAGAGGCGTTTTTGTTTACCTCCTCCAGAACTTTGTAAGAACCCCTCTTTTCGTAGTTGATGAAGCAATTTGATAGCCGTACTTCTCGCAATGCAACGTTCTTTTGCCACCTGATCTACGGTCCATATGCCTTCAAGTTGTTTAGCAATGGTTATGCATTCCATACTAATAGCAATGCATTATAACTTATATATAAATATTTGCTTTTTTAGGGTGGTTTATTGACAAAAAAGGTGCAAGAACCAAATCCAGACCAAAAGCAGAAGACATTACCCTGAAATAAATGGCCTAATGATACACGCGCGGACTTCGTGCAAGCGTCAGAACAGTAAACATACTAATCATTAAGATAAAGATAAGACCCAACATTTTGGGGTGGAAAATTACTGCCCAAAAGGTCTCAACAGATTCTTCCTCACCGACATCACCACCAACGATTGTTCCTTTGGTCGTGGCATTGATGTTTGTCTCTGTTTCTCCGGTAAAATAAACCTTTCCCAAAGACCCGATGAAAATGATGATCCCAATAACAATAATGGTATAAATAATTTCAGGATGACCCTCTTGCGTATTGCTCAAGACTGCCCGAACATCTCCATCACTGACGTTAAATACTTTAATAATCATTAGCAAGAAAACCAAAAAGAGCGCTAAGAGAACATACCAGGGGGTCATAACCGTAATGACATCGCTGACGCTTGGTGATAATAAAAAGAGAATGGCAATCAAAATGGCAATAAACCCATGAATTGCTTTGCTATCACCCAACAGTTTGGTATATTGAAGCACCCCATACACCAGAATAAGAATTAACAACGCTGCAAAGATCTGTGAGAAATGCTGAAGAAGCCCAAGATCAAGAAGCGTTGCCATGGTTCGCTAATGGCTCTTTCCGCCGCCGAAGAGTTTCCCAATTTCTCCCATGAGCTGACCGGTACGTACTGCTCCTTCTGATTTAGTATCGTCTTTAGTAATGTACCAGACAATAATACCAAAGACCAGAAGAATGATGACTAAGGCAACAGAGTCTTCACCAAAGAAATTATCAAGTGCATTAATAAAACCTTGATCGCCCCACCAACCAGCAGAAGCGCCAAAAATAAAGATAACCAGGAGGAAGGAAATAATAGCTACCCAACCAGAGAGGGAGCTTCCCATCCAAACAGATTCACCGCCAAAAAGACCAATGAGGATTAATGCCATAATCACGCCCACAATAAGGATAGAAACATTGGGCAATGCGCTATTCATTATGTCAACAACATCTGCGCCAGGCGGATACTGGTCTAAGACGTGGGGAATGACCACCAGTAAGGCAAAAACAAGGGCAATAACCACATTAAAGTTCTTTTTTCCGTGGCCTAGGACATTGGTTTTCTGTAAGATAGCAAAAAGAATAGTAAAGATAAGCAAAAAGGGCAGCATGACGTCTGTTAATCCCCATGACTCCATAATTTCGATAAAGTTTGACAGGTTATATGCATTTGTTGCCATTGGGAATGCCTCCTTTTTTATCTCCCTGTTGCATGAAATGATATCATAACAAGCTTTTTATTGCAAAAGATGAGGTTACTTATTAATTTTTTTATTTTAATACCCTTGGTGTTAATGTTTTTTCTCGGTTGGTGTCCCTCCCTGGGAGTTGTGTTTCGGCTCGTGCACAATATAAAACATAAAGACAACAATCACGATCATAAGGATGACTGAGCCAACGGTTTGAGTATCCCATCGCTCTGCCAAGTAGTCATTCCAGAACCACATCAGCCAAGGCTCGCCCTCATCCGTCTGAATGGCATAGAGAAAGATGAGGACAATACCAACAAACATGATAATCACGAAAACCGTCCGTTGCCATCCCTCCAAAAACACCTCTTCCTTTTCTGAATAAAATGTTCCGATAAGGAGAAGAAACAGGACTGAGAACATGACAAGGATGACAATATTGGCAACCGCCTGATTGATAAGGCTAACTAAACGTGTTGAGGCAATGAACAAGAATCCGGAAACGAAAGCAACCATGGCATTGAGGTTTCTTCGAGGATATTTCTTGCCATCATACTCATCGACACCTAAAACTTTGGTTTTATCGAGGATAGCAAACATAATGGTAAAAACCAGGAGAAAAGGAAGCACTACATCATAAATACCTATGGCAAAGAAAAAATCAAGGACGCCACGAAAGGCTGATTGCGTTTCTACCATGGGGAATAACGATATCCTTCAATATATAAAG
Source organism: Candidatus Woesearchaeota archaeon (assembly GCA_016187565.1). Taxonomy (NCBI): domain Archaea; kingdom Nanobdellati; phylum Candidatus Woesearchaeota; species Candidatus Woesearchaeota archaeon. The sequence goes on along the minus strand of JACPJR010000010.1, from coordinate 41,356 downwards.
GTTTCGATTTAAAAAAGGGTAACTACGTCGAAAAAACTTGCGTACCCGGTCCAAAATAAGATCAGAGAATAGGGCAAAGTTTAAGAAGAATCTCAATTTTCTTTTCCCATCATGCTTATCGGTGTTGTTGGCAAAGCAAACGTCGGGAAATCAACCTTTTTCAAGGCAGCTACGTTGGCAGAAGTGGAGATTGCAAACTATCCGTTTGCCACAATCAAGCCAAACCACGGCTGTGGATTTGTTCGTGTGGCATGTATTGACCATGAATTTAACGTCCAATGTAATCCTCGATTTGGTTATTGTATCAATCATATGCGGTTTGTCCCTGTTGACTTGATTGACGTTGCCGGCCTAGTCCCTGGAGCCCATAAAGGCCTTGGCATGGGCAACCAGTTCTTGGATGATTTGCGGCAAGCAGATGCTCTTATCCATGTCATAGATGTTGCTGGAACAACGAACGAGAAAGGAGAGCCTATTGCCGTAGGAAACTATGACCCTACAAATGATATCCGTTTTCTTGAAGAAGAGCTTGATTATTGGTATTTAGGCGTGCTTAAACGAGGATGGGAACGCTTTGCTCGACAGATGATTCAAGAAAGGCAAGAGATCCAAAAGGCACTGGCGAAGCAATTGAGCGGGCTGAAAGTAACTGAAGAGATCGTTGAACAAGTTATAACAGAACTTGCATTAGACCCTGAAAGACCAAACAGTTGGAGCGAAGATCAATTATTGAAACTGGCGCATGAGCTGAGAAAAAAGACAAAACCTATGATTATTGTGTGTAATAAGATCGATGTTCCTGGAGCACAAGAACACTTTGAGCGGTTGCAAAAAACCTTTCCCGCATACACGCTTATTCCTTGTAGCGCTGAAGCAGAGCTTGCCTTGCGTGAGGCAGCACGGCATCATCTTATTAGCTATGTCCCCGGAGACAAGACCTTCCAGATAACCAGTACACAGATGAATGAAAAACAACAACAGGCATTGTCCTTTATCCAACGAACGATCCTTGATATCCATCAAACAACAGGAGTCCAGCAAGCCCTTGATACAGCCGTGTTTACACTGCTCAGGATGATTGCCATCTTCCCTGGAGGAGTAAATAATCTCATGGACAAAGACGGAAATGTCCTTCCTGACTGCTTCTTAATGCCACCAGGAACAACTGCCTTGGATTTTGCCTTTAAGATCCATCAAGATCTTGGCAAGAACTTCATCAAAGCGATTGATGTACGAAAGAAACTACCGGTTGGTAAGGACCACCCCTTACAGCACCGGGACATCATCGAGATTAAAACAGGCAGATGAGTTCTTGGACTACAATAGAAGGTTCTTGGAATTGACTGTTAGTCTAGGTGTTGTTTACTATTGAATAGATGGATTTTATGACGTTTATCTTCATCAATGTCAAAAATGCAAATGCCGGTGTTATGTAGGTTCTCAATTGATTGTATGTCCTCAGGAGTCCTATGAGTAATGACTGCTATTAATGCCTTATTAATTCCATTGTGAGCTACGAATAAAACAGTGTCATTTGGACGTTTTGTTAAAACCTTATGCAAGAATGCTTTAGCACGATTGAATAATGACTCTAGCGTTTCTCCATTTTTTAGAGAAAGACCTGCGACGCTTGTGGTTTTTGAAAATCCAAGGTCTGATTCTTTCTTTCCCTGCAATTCGCCTAAATATCTTTCTCTTAATTCTTCCACAAATTCAACAGGTGTATGAGGATGATACTTTGCAATTTCTTTTGTTGTATCTGAAGCCCTTGCTAAATCACTCGAATAAATATAATCTATTTTCTCAGTTTTCAATCGTAATGCAACTTTCTTCGCTTGAGAAATACCTACATCTGAAAGTTTTCCATGAAGATGACCTTGAAAAATACCTGCTACATTCTCTTCAGTTTCACCATGTCTTGTAATAATCAGTCGCATAACCATCAACATAAAACCAACGTTTATATTCGTTTATATTTTGTGGGTTTTACTTCTTTTTTGATCGCATAAGCTGGAAGGTAGAGGGAAGATCAATGATATACTTTCCTTCCTCAAGTTTATAGATCAAGGGATGCTGTTTCAGGATATTGACCAGATCGAGCTCATATTGTCCTGGCTTGACAATCTTTATAGCCTCCAAATCAAGAACAACGGGCTTTGAACGGTCGATGTCATTGCCAATGAGATCATACACATCCTGCTCAATGTGTTCTTTTTCTTCTTGCGTCAGTTGGAGAGGAAGTTCCTTTGCACCTGTATCTGCTGCATCTGAGGTCTTTTTTTTGATGAAAAAGAAAAATCTACCTCCACAAGTACATCCCTCTAAAATTGCTTTAGATCCATCCTCATAAATAGATCCACAACGAACACATTGATGCGGCATGTTGACCTCTAGAGAAGATTTGTTCTCTGTAAGTTACGATGATTTGGGTGATTTACCCAACTACAAACAATTTGTCTTGCTGCTAGTCTTACTTTCGAGAACCACCGAGTTTTCTTCTGAGATATTCGTCGTCAGTAAGGAGCTGTATTTGTTCAGGATCTCTCTTGATCTCCTTCACAATATTTGCTGGCCCAATAATGGTAAACCCTTGGCGATCGCCTAATAACAGGCTGATAAATCTTTTTCTGAATTTTTGAAAAAACTGAAAAAACGCTGCGCTATCTTTATCGCTGGGATATATTACCGATAACTCAATCCCCTTAAAATGGTCGTTAATTTCTTCCATTGTCCGTTTGATGAGCTCTGCTTCTTCTTCTTTCTTCAGTCGACCCTCAAGCAAGACAATCTTGTTATCCTTAACAAGGTCCAACAATTTTTTAATACGTTTTGCAGTTCCGAGCTGTTCGATCTCTGCATACGGTATAAATTGGAGGGTTATCATTTTGGTGTTATTTTTTGGTATTATCCTGCAACCGTGAAGAGGGACTCATAAAATGCTTCGATTTGGGTCCCATATTTTGCTGAAATGCCGACGACCGGATACTGAGGAAATGCACTCTCGACTCGCTTTAAATCAGCCTTTTTCAGATCAATCTTATTTGCAATAATCATCACCGGAATATTACGAGCCTGGAGATTTCCGACAATAGTAATATTCACTTGACTGTACGGGTCTTTGGTAGCATCAAGGACAATAATGACAACATCCATTTCATCAAGCCATTTGATTGCATCAACAATGCCTTTTGTCGCTTCTTTTGCACGTTTTTTTGCTTCTTTTTCATTTAATCCGCTTTTGAGAAAATCTTCAAAGTCAACCTTGGTTGCAATCCCGGGTGTATCAACAAGGTTAAAAGAGAGCTCTTTACCGTTTGATTTAATATTAATCTGTTCTTTAATCTGAATTTCTCTGGTTTCATGGGGAATGTCAGAAACCGTTCCCATTTCTTCTCCAAGCCAGTCAGTACAAATCTTATTTGCCAGTGTTGTTTTTCCTGCATTTGGCGGTCCGTACAACCCCAATTTGATGTGCCTCTTTTTTCGGAAAATATCACGAAATACCTTGTTGATAAACTGTTTTAAGACGGCAAGCATAAGTATTTCTGGATCAGATATGACTATAAAAAGCTTTCGCTTTGTTTTTTTAGAACAGAAAAGGTAATAAATGAGCAGTCGTTATGAGAAAAACATGGAAAGAAAACTTCTCCGTTTATTTGCTGATCGTTCAATCACGTACTGGGAAATTCGAAACGAAACAATCAAAACAACAGCACTTAATGCATGGAATAAAGAAACAAAAGATATTGTCCTTGGAGAAAAAAACGGACATTCTGTCCGGGTTCTGTATAAAAATGGATGGGGTTTTGTTTCTAGTGACGGGACTTCGCTCGCTAAATCAATAAAAAAAGCTATGAGTATTGCGAAATCGTTAAACACCTCCATGACACGGTCTCCTGCAACACGAAGCGTGTGGGTCGGACATCCAAGAAGTGGACAAAAAAAAAGTCTGGTGAAGATTGCGCCCGACACTATCTCCTTAGAAGAAAAAAAGAGTCACATCGTTGCAGCAACAACCGAATATCTTCAACGAAAATTCGTCAAAAGTGTGCAGGTTTCTTATTCAGATAGTATAAAAGACTCAAGCTTTTGGAATGCCGAAGGAACAGAAATCCATCAGCAGTTAACCTATGCTGCAGTAAGTGCTTCAATGACGGTAAAAAATAAAACATTGGAAACCTTTGATGAACGGGCGGGTGGAGTCATGGGATATGAAGTAACAAAAGCCCTTCCCGAGGTAATGGCATCTACCTACAAAAATGCATGTATCCTTACCAAAGCAAGAGTACCAAAAGGGGGCATGGTTCCGGTATTATGTGATCCCCAGCTCACTGAAGTGCTTATCCATGAAGCTGTTGGTCATGCCACCGAGGCAGACATTGTACTTCAAAAGGAAAGTTGCCTTCAAGCATTACTCGGAAAACAGATTGCTCCTTCCTTTTTAACCATCAGCGATGATCCAACGCTCAAAGGATTATGGGGCAGCTACTTTTATGATGACGAAGGAGTACCTGCACAAAAAACATCAATGGTAAAACATGGTATTTTGCAGAACCTTCTCCATACTCGGGAAACTGCTGCTGCATACGGAACATCACCGACCGGAAATGCACGAGCACAAAGCGTGGAATACCTTCCCCAGGTTCGTATGTCCAATACCTATCTTGAAAAGGGGGATCATCGTTTTGAAGAATTAGCAGAAAAAGTTAAAGACGGTCTCTATCTTATCGGTTCTCGTGGTGGTCAAGCAGATACGCCAACTGGAGATTTTCATTTTTCTGCGCAAATGGGATACAAGATAAAAAACAGCAGAATTACCGAGCCTGTCAAGGGAGTCTCATTACTAGGAAATACGTTGCGTACCTTGTACGACATACGCGCCATTGGGAATACCTATGGAAAAGGTTCCCCGGGTTATTGTGGAAAAGGAGGACAGTATGTACCAGTTATTGGAAATTGTCCTCCCATGGTTGTTGGAAAAGCAATTATTGGCGGAAAAGCTTAATACCATGTTCAACGAAGCAACGAAATTACTCAAGGAAGCTGAAAAAAAAGCAGATTATGCTCTTGTTCGCATAGAAGAATCACAAGAAGAAAGTATCGATGTCAAGCATAATACGATTCACACCTATGATGCTGATTTGAGTCATAAATATCTTGTCAAAGTTTGGATCAATGGAAAGGAAGGTTTCTCCTACAGCAATCAGTACAGTCCTGAGCTGGTAAAAAACGCTTTGAAAATTGCAAAGGCAAGTACTCAGTTAGACTATTTTTATGGAATCCCAGAACCAAAAAAAAGTAAACAGGTCAAACTGTGCGATAAAAAAGTTCTGCAGTTATCCCCTGGTGATTTAGTGAGATATGCGACCGATATGATTGAGGACATTCATGATGAGCGAACGACGTTAAGCGAGGGCGGTGTCTCTTCTGCAAGAAATGCTACGGTTTTGATGAATTCAAATGGTGTTGAAACGCATGAGGAATCAACAGAGTTTGCGATAGGTGCAGGAGCCATTGCCAAAGACGGGAAAATTGCTACCTACTGGGATAGCATGAATGACCATCGATACTTCGGCTTAGGATCTTTCGCTCAAACGATTAAAGAAAAAGCTCATACCTTTCTTGATGCTCAGCCCTTTAAGAAAAAACCAACCATAGTTATGTTTATGCCAAATGTATTTGGTGACTTACTTCAGAACGCCTTCCTTGACAATCTTAATGGAAGAAATGTTGTGAAAAAAAAATCGTTGTTTACAAAAAAATTAGGAGAACGTATCTGCTCGCCACAGGTCTCCCTGATTGATGATGGAACTTTGGATTATGGTATCCATTCTCATCTGGTTGATGCCGAAGGAACACCCATGCAAAGAACAAGTCTTATACATGACGGTATTTTGAAAAACTTTATCTACGATTACAACACCGGAAAACATCATCATCGTGAAAGCACAGGAAATGCAAGCACCGAAGGCATAAGTTTTAGAAACATTATTATGAAAGGATCACCTTTTCCGATTGATGAGTGTTTAATTGTTGATCACATCATGGGATCTCACACGAGTAATCCATTAACAACAGCATTTTCAGTGACCATGGAACATGGATATTATCTCAAGAATGGAGAAAAGATTCCTGTCAAAGGTGGATTGATCCATGGTAAGATGGCCGAGGTTATGCAAAACATCATTGCCATAGGAAAAGAGATTGAACAACGCAATGGAGTCTATACAGGACCAGTTGCCTGTAAAGGTGTGCACTTTACCCAAAGCTACCATTAGCAACATGACGCGTATCAAACATCTACAAAAAATTCTTGATGAGAAGAAAATAGACTATCTCATTCTGATGAATGATGGGAACAGTATAGATCCCCATATGGTGTACTACACAAACATCAAGGTCGAATATGCATTGCTGATTGTTCCAAACAAGGGGAGTGCTCTTTTTGCAGTACCTTCGCTGGAATATGAACGCGTTCAGCGAGTGTTGTCGCAGAAAACCATAAAGATAATCCTCAAAGAATGGAAACCGGGATTCTTAAAACAGTTTTTTGCCTTGCCTAGAAAAAATAATGGAAGAAAAATAGAAAAAATAGGAGTAAACTATGCAGCGTTGTCATTGTTGAGTTCTCAAGCGATACGTAAAGCAACAGGAAGAAAACAAATCGATATGAGTCAGGCCTTGCGTGCTCTGAGGATGGTAAAAACAAAAGAAGAAATTGCTCTCATTAAGAGGGCATGTGCAATGACGACAACTATTATCCAAGAAGTAAAAGCCTTCCTCAGTAAGAAAAAAAAGGAATTTGTTACTGAACAGGATGTTGTAGCCTTTATGGAAGCTGCAATGAAGCAGCGAGGAGTAGAACCTGCATTTCCAATGATTGTTGCATCGGGAAAACACGGAGCAATGCCCCATTATGTGCCTCAGCGAAAAGTTCTTCAGAACGGATTTTTAGTGATTGATGTCGGTGTACGATATAAGGGCTATTGCTCAGATATTACTCGCACTTTTTATGTAGGAAATCCTTCTGAAAAAGAACGACAAGCATATCTCGGTGTTATGCGAGCTCAAGAGGCAAGCCTGCACCAAGTGCGGGAGGGAACACCAGCAAAACACGTTGACCAAGCAGCCCGAAAGGTTCTGGGAGAAAAGTATTTCATCCATAGTACTGGCCATGGTCTTGGTATGGATGTCCATGAAGGTCCAAATATCAGTAAAACATCGGTGGATGTTTTACAGGAAGGAATGGTTATTACGATAGAACCAGGCATTTATTTTCCGAATGCTTATGGGATACGCATTGAAGATGACGTTCTCGTCAAGAAAGATGGCTATGAAGTCTTAACAAAGATGTCAAGCTCTTTTAATGATATAGTTATAAAAAAATAAAAAGTATTCTCTATCAGGCAAATTCAGACATGAAGGTCGTATCTCAAAAATGCAGTTGAAACGCGATCCACAAGCTCGTCATTTCTGGATTTCCATGGTTTGTCAGGATCATGAAATCCTTGCGGATCGTTAAATGTTCGATAAGTGTCAAGTGTTACCGGCATCCCCAGTATCTCACGAATACCATTACGATCAAGAGGAATTGGACTAGGGTCTGTACAAGTACCTGCTCTGGAAAGCGCATGCGTCATTCTTTCTCTGAGTTGTCCTAATTCACGGGTGTCATAATGTGCAAGAGCTGGATCAAGATCTTCTATCTGCACAACGATCTGTTCTTGATTATGCTGTGCCTGCAATCGAACTGCAGCATATTGTGCACGCGTCGCTTCACTGACTGCACGAGCTAAGGCATATGCATAGGGATAGAGTGTTGAACTTGCTTTCCATAAACATTTTCCCCAAACAGCATCAGTTCCATGCTGATGAATACCCCCCGTGGCTATCACTGAGTCTTTTACTTTACTCACGCCAGCATCAACACGAAGAAAGTATTCGTTAAAATCCCCGCCAGCATTAACAGCAATCGCGCCCCTAGAAACATGATATCGAGAAAGATTATCAGCAAGATAGTCCTGCACGGCATGAAAAAATGCAGGAGAAACTCCCTTCTGGTGTGCAAGTGAAACATAAACGCCATGGGCATCATCACAAACATAAACGTCATGGGTATCATCACAAACAAAACCGTTTGGTGTATAACGTACGGTTACATGAACTTTGCCGTCTGGCCGTGATTCAGGAGAGCCTTGAAAATACAATGCCAATAGTCTATCAATGGCGGAAGCGATACCTAAACTGGGAAAGGTACCATCAATACCGTAAGGATCTGCAAGGTAATGGCCATGTACTATACAGCTATCGGCAAATTTGTTTTGCTTTGTGGTGCCATTGAGAACTATACCTTGTGGAGTAATGTGCCGTATATCAACATTAACATGATCTGGATGAAAATCGCCGTCACGAAAATAACCTGCATTGTCTAGTGTTGTGACAACAACATCCCGAGCAATTTGCTCTAAAGGGGTGTCTTCTGGAATCATCAATTGGCCGGCAATACTAACATTAATGGGAAACGGTGGAGACGAAGTTGCATCCAAAGTTCGTGCTGAGGACTGCACATTCAGATCTGCACGAAAACCTTGAAGCTGACCCTTACGTGCTGCAATTTCTGCAAGTTTTTGAACAATTCCTGCAGCAACCGCTGTAGAATATACATCCGGATGCCTCCGAAAGAACTCTACTTCTGCAACTTCTCTATAACCTGGATCAATAATAATCGTCATGAAATCACCTTCCAACTTTTCAACGGTCAAACAATGCTCAAATGAAGGTGTGCCAGAAAGAGAGTCCCATATAAATATATGTGTGAAAAATAAATTCCGATAGGAATAATCTCCGAAGAGACTTGAAAAGTTCGTTAACGAGGATTAAAGAGGATACTTTGCAAAAACAAGTTTCAAAGACTCACGAAGATGGGGTGTCATTTTCAAGGACTTTTGTGATTGCTTTCCTTGAACGAGGCACTGTTTTAAGAAAGCAACTGGAAAAAAAGTAGCTTCTTCCATTTCTTCTTCCTGCAATACAAAAGGCCCATCAGTTCTACCAAAATAAACACTTAAGAGTTCGTGCTCCTCGGGTTCATTAATGATAATCTTTCCAACAAACTCCAGTGGAACCTGAACTCCAAGTTCTTCCTGCATCTCACGAACAGCTGCATGATCTGGCATTTCACCTGCATCAACATGGCCTGCAACAGAGTCACACCAATAAAGAGGATACTGGTATTTTGTTGCTTTTCGAAGCTGTAAGAGTACTTCATGTTTACTATTGACGAGCACAATCCCAACAGCACGATGAAGGAGGTGCTGGGCATGAGCAACATCCGTACTAACAACGCGAAGCACTTTTTCATTCTTGTCAATAATATCAACGTCATCCATGTGAAAGTGAAAACTCAAAGTTTCGTAGACTCTGCATTACTCTCTTCTTTGGGTTGTATGCATTCGCAATTATATGGAAGATTGGAGTTTTCATACAATCTTACAACTTCACCAGAGATTTGATCATAGAATTCAATGCCGCGGTTTTGACCAAACCATACTACTGTTCTGCTATCTCCACTATCAAATCTATATGTTTGACCTTGTTGACCTTCTTTTGGTCTACATTTATATATCCCATCTGGCTTAAAGTTTAATTCACGATAACCTAGGTCGCAAGATTCCACGGCAGTGATAAGTGCTAAGCCCGAGAGTCCCAATGACATTTTTCGAGAAGGACCTTTCATGAGGAGGTTTACCAGCTCCATTGTAACAGTATGTATCCTCTCCTCATTTATAAATGTTTGTAGCTTCCAAAATAGTAAAGAAAACAAAAGTATTTATACCCTCTCTCCTCGTCAGTTCCCATGGAAAAAAAAGAAGTTCTGCCAACAATACAAACACACATGCACCTTATCATAGGCAGTGACGAAGCACTGAAGGGAGATACCTTTGGGGGTATTGTTGTTGCCGCAGTTATGGCAGGACCAGAAGAAAGAAAACAACTCCAAGAACTAGGAGTAAAGGACTCTAAAAAGATTTCTGATCTTGTTGTCCATCGACTGGCACAGGTTATAAAACAAAAATTTCAGTGGAGTATTCGCAATGTTTATCCCGAAGAGTACAATCAACGTGATGGTGAAGTCATCCTTACGTCACTTTTGAACAAACTTCATCGTGAATGCGCCGATGAGCTGAGGGGAAAATACACAACGAAACGTGGAAAAATAGTGCATGTGGTTGACCAGTACCCTGGTTGTACGGTTGGGGATATTATCGTAACAAAAGCAGAAGAAAAATATGTTGAAGTAGCTGCTGCTTCAATCATTGCGCGAGATGCTGCGCTCTTGCAGCTGCAAGAACTTACAAAGTTAGCAGGATTTCCTATTCCGAAGGGAAGCACGCATGTGCAAGAGGCCTTAGAACAGGCAAAGAAAGGTACTATTCCCCTCCATCTTCTGGTAAAGCTCCATTTCCGAAATGTTCAAGGGGTAATGAGAAAGGAGTAATGCGAGCTATAATAGGAAGTAATGCTTGGAAAAAAGGTGGGGACGCTGGGATTTGAACCCAGGACATCACGGTCTTCAGCCGTGCGCTCTCCCAGTCTGAGCTACGCCCCCGTGGGAAAGCAGAAAACCGAGGATGATTTAAAATAATTTCGGTTTTTTGTTTCGATTTTTCGATTATACAAACTTGTGCCTGAGATGCTTTGCAACAATCCGTGGGACTAAACCATCAACAGAAGCACCATTTTTTGCCAAATCTTTGACAAGTGTTGAGCTCAGATAGAAGTATTCTTTGTCAGTCATAAAAAGCACGGTTTCAAGCTGAGGTTGAAGTTGACGATTCATCAATGCCATTTGAAACTCATATTCAAAATGTGACACCGCGCGTAGACCACGAACAATGATAAAACATTTTTTCTGCGCACAGTAATCTGCCAATAACCCATGAAAAACGTCAACAGTAACAGGCAACTTCCTGGTCGATTCCTCGATAAAGGCTTTTCGCTCAGCAATCGTAAACAGGGGCCTCTTTTTTGGGTTATCACCAATGGCAACAATCAGCTTATCAAAAAGATGGAGAGAACGATGAATAATATCGAGATGCCCATTGGTAATCGGGTCGAAACTTCCAGGATAAATAGCTGTTTTCATAGGGTAGAGATCATCTTTCAGAGATTATCTTTAAATCCTTTATCAACCGTTATCAATAAGATAAGTCACTCATAAGATGCTTACGCAAGGAGAACCTCATATAAGGTAAGGACATCCTTTCGAAGGGCTTGTTTTGTTCCATTATTTTCAAGAACATGGTCTGCCTTGGGCATGTGCTGGGTGTGAAAGATGCGATGGAACTTGTGCGGTGGATATTTTTTGTTACGTTTCTGAAGCGTTCTTTTTTTCGCTCGTACAAGAACAGTAACATCAGTCAAATCACCAAGCTTCAGCTCTTTGTAAAGGGCTGCATCAATAACGATCAATTTTTTTTGTTTCTTTTTCTCCTGAACCTGTTTTTGAATTGCCTTACGCAAATGTGGATGAATAATGTTGTTCAGTTCGTGAAGCGCAGCATTGCTGAAGAATGCAAGGTTTCCTAGTTTTTCTCGATCAACCTTCCCCTTAGTAAAAACATGGGTACCAAAGGTCTTTTTGAGCTTTTGTTTGACTTCAGGAGCCTTCAAAAGTTGATGCCCTACATGATCAGCATGGATAACATGTGCCCCTTGTTGCTTGAGAATATTACAGACGGTTGTCTTTCCTGAACCAATTTTTCCCGTAACAGCGACAATCATAAACTATTGAGAGCAACACTTCTATATAAAGATTTGGCAGCAGGGTAACAAAGTCCCTGATTGCAGTTATACTCAAAGACATAAATCATGAAATAAACTATGAATCTATCAATGAGCATGATTGTGGTTATTGTTTCCTTCAGATTTAGGTCCGAGATAGATCAAGACATTTGGTTGTGGTGGTCTGTTTCCATAATTCATAGCAAGATGGAGACACTGTTCATGAGTTGCTGCAGGAACATGGAGGAGGCGAACAGCGGGATCTAGGTCAGAAAAGTTTGCTAAGCGTTTATCGCTAGAGAGCAGATTTGGTGCTCCCTCAAGAGGAGGAAAGAGTAAACTGCTCGTATCTCCGTCCCGTACATACATCGTGACCATATGGATTCCTCGTGCTTCTATCTGCTGAAAAAAATGTGAACCATTGGTTGGTTCATTTCCTTGACGGACCATCTCAATCATTGCACGAGTATTATTAATCTGTTCATAGCGTACAGGAACACCAAGATTTGGATGCGTAGATCCCCATCGTCCTGGTGCAGCCAATGCAACTGCTTCATGGGCATAGTGACGGTTAATAACATCTATGAGCATAGAGAGTTTTGACCATCCCTGCGGACCAAGTGTTGCATAACGAGAGGGATCAACAACCAAAAGATATTCAATGTTTGGGACAGAGCCATTACTTTCTGGGGTAGTACTTTGGTAAAGGACAGTAAGATTACTTCCATTGGTAAGAGAGGGCATCGTTGCAGGTCGATCTCCTGGCTTGTTGTACTGTGGCCTGCATTGGACAAGGCTGACTGACGAGCTCCATCCATCAACTGCATCTGGGGAAGTGACAAAATTAATTGCAAATTCAAGATCCACATCACGATCATATGCAGTACGTAATATATCCTTCATTCTTTCGATAATACGGATTCCATGACGAAGTGCTCCTTCTCTCTGAGAATTACCATAGGCTCTTGCAATATCACAGTAAGGGCTCAATGGATGGCCAGAATTATGAAATGGCGGATACGGCCGGACAATACCATCATCACGATCCATAACCACGGGCAATCCACTAGCCCGAAGTCCAGATGGGCTGACTGAATCAAGGAACTCTTTAACCGGGAGTGTGCGAAAACTGTTGTCTTCAAGATCAATAACATCAACACGATGTTGTGCATATCTCCCACGTTGATCTTCTGTGGTAGGATTAATTGCTGGTCGCTGAAAATAGAGAAGATGGGCATTATCATCAATGTCCACGGCCCGTGTACCTAAGCCAACAACAATTCGCGCACAACCTTTTTTAAGATCAAGAGTTGAGTCTGGTGCCCGTGTTGCTCGACTGAAAACAACACCAGCAAGGTCAGGAAAGAAGTACCTTCCCTCTCGATGTCCCTGTACTTCCTGCACAAGAACTGCCATCCGCTCATCTGCATTAAGAAGATCAGTATCTAGGCGATACTGGAAAGCTCCTGGGGAGAGAACGCTTGCATAAACGGTTTTAATTGCATGCAATAGTGCAGCAAAATTCTGTTCTTGATCTGGAGATGCGTTTGGAACAAAGACGGTCTCATAAACACCGGGAAATGGTGCATTAACCCCATCCTCAAGAAGGCTCGATGATCGCACGGCAAGGGGAACCGAAGGAAGCGCTCCATACGCCCGTCTCAATCGTTGAACAACATCAGAAGGAAATTCTCCTGCAAGGATTTTTTGCTGTAAATCTTCAATCTTTGTTTTGGCATCCTCAATGTCTCCATCAATATTACTGTGAACAGCGCCAGCATAGGTCCACTTCATCTGATTGATATCACCCAGAAGTCTATTGTGGGTAAAGAAAGCATCAGAGATAGAGGTGTCAACAACAAACTGGTGTGGATCTCTCAGATATCGTGCGTCATCACCCATCTCTCTATGAATAATAGGGGCTGCAAAAAATATTCCTGCGGTTTTTCCGCCAATACGCCCTTCATAACCGTCAACGTTTACGATCTGTTTACGCAAATGAGCAAAATATTCAGAAGAAAAATATTCAGGCACAAGATGCAAAAGACGGGCATCTGAGGTAACTATCCGTTTTGCTAGTTCAATCGTTGCCCAGTCAGAAAGTGGATGATGGGGATCATATGCAGTAAGAAGCGTACGTAACCTTGCAGTGGTTGGTTCACTACGAACTACCTCTCCGCCATAAAGAGTTCGTGAGACTTCATTGAGATGCGCTTGAAGCTTCGCTCTTGTATGGGTTGTTGCAAGGAAAAGATCCTGCAAGATTGCTTCGAGCGTTTGTTGAGGGAGTTCTGCTACGAGATAATTTTTTCCACTTAATTGCCCTGCATAAGCCTGAAGGTCAAATTCCCCAGCAAATTGATCCTGCATCCGATGATACATCTCTCCACGGAGTTCATCTCGGTGTTCAGGATGTTGATACCAGACATCATTCAGTAACAGAAGATTTCGCAGATAACGGTTAAGCCTGCCCTTCATATCAAGAACTGAGCGCTGCGAAAGTTCAAGAGGCCCTTCATCAATAAGTCGTTGTAGATGTTCAGGTGTATAAACCAGTGAAGCGCTGATATCAAATAAGAACGATTCAAGTTTTTCTGCAATTGGTTGGATTGATGCTAATGAAGAATCCGATGACAGCGGTAGATCTCCTCCCCCTCTTCCTAATTCAAGCAAGGCAATGCTCTGTGCTGCAAGGGTAAGATTTACCGGAGAAAGAAGTCCCCTCTCATGGAGATCACTCGCAAAACGAGAACGCAAAGCAGTATGATCACGCCACGGTTCATAGACGGTTTCAGTAAAGTGAAGAAGTCTCTCTAAGGTTGTTGCTACAGGAACTGTTTTCATCATAGGTTATTCCCCTAGTAATATACATGAATGACTGCCGGAAATTATGATGAGTAATGGTGCAGGGTAATGATGGATAATGACCTATTGATTAATCCTGAATAAGCAATTTCCCCTCATGCATGATAGTCTTCCCATCAACAATGATGGTTGGTTTTGTAAACACACCATCGATATGCACCGGAACATCGATACTACCACCAAATGAAAGATTGTTTCCAAGGGCTACATGAGCAGTTCCTAATACTTTCTCATCTTCAAGGATAAGACCGGTAAGCTTCGCATCTGCATTGGTTCCTATCCCTAGTTCTGCCACACTATAGCCCTTTTCACCAAAGCCATCAAACTGGGCCTGTATCACCTTTGCTTCTTCATCATTACCATTACTACCTTCAAAGGCAATAGCAACACCTTTTCTGATGTTTATTTTTATAGGTTTTGACAATAATCCTGTTCCCATGCAAGAATCTACCACTAAAATGCCATTTGTGACACCTTCACAAGGACCTAAACACACCTCTCCGGCAGGTAGATTCCCCCATTGCTTGGGCAAGGTATACAAGCCTGTATCACTGAAGATTTTTCTTCCTCGAATAGACATCTCGAGGTTGGTTCCCAAACTTGTGGTAATAAGCAGGGTATGGGCACCTTCAAGAGCCTTGGCAAGCTTTTCTGTCCGTACTTTCATTCTAGGGTAATCGGTCATGACTGCTCGGGCCATCATTGCTTCAGTAATACCTGGCATGCTTGCAATGCGTGCTCCTTTGGCTGTAGCATCCCTCCGGGCTTTCGTATGGGACAGAGATTTTGCCGTTGCTAAAATAATGACACCAGCAGCCTGCATCTGTCGAGCAACGGTTTCAGGAGGCTCTTGTGCATTCCTTACCAAGGGAGGTATTTCCTTTAGATCGATTTCTTGACAACACTTTTGTGCTGCATGAGCAAGGGCTTCTCCGATCTTTCTCGTCAAATGATCAGTAATAACAAGAACCGTATCACTCTTTGTTGCCCCTAAACATGTTTTGAGAACGAGCATTGCTGCACTAGCAAGTACAGCATCTCTTTGAAGTACGGGATTTTTTGACATGATAGCTCGACCCGATCATGGTGTTTGTTCTTAGTGTTGTTTATTCTTAATACTCAGGACCAACTCATCCATCTTAGTGAGGCTGTATTTCAGACCATCGAACTTTTTCCGAAGATCGGTGTTGCGGAAGTCAAATAAGAGTAATTGGCCATACAACTCAAGCAGAAAACTACGGATAATGACTGGAAGTTCGTCATTTCCCTCAATGCTTGCATTAATAGCTTTCCTGACAAGTTCGCCATAGAGGTCACAGATACCGAGTAAATACTCCTCAGGTTCAACCCCTAGCGATTGGGCATTGGGCACCGACTGTTTTACCATAAATTCATAATAGCACAGGGCTTCAACATACTCTTGCATAGCCATACGATAAAAGCCTTCAGACGTTAATCCGGAATGGGCATGTCCACCGGTTTTAAGGTCGGTAATGAGCTCGGTTATGTGAGGAACAAGTTCCAAGGCACGCTTCATGTCACCACGGTGAATCGCATAAATGATCTGCTTGGATAAAACAACGATATCCCTACTTTTCTTGATAAGTTCTTCTCGTTTAGCATCGTATGATGCAATGGCCTTTTTCAGCTTTTGAAAATCTTGTTGATTGATCATCGGTTTCATCAAAGGACAAATGGATGCCTGTTTTAAAAAGGTTTGCCCTTTCCTGACTTCATAAGCTTCATCCAAAAAGAGTTAGCAACCAGAGGAAAGAAAAACGTCTTTACTTGGGGATAGAAACATTTAAATAATACCCACCTCTCCCTGCTCTGCTGTTCCTAGCATAAAATGAGGTGTAGTTATGCGCAAGATATGCATCATCAATCAAAAAGGAGGCGTCGGAAAAACAACAACAACTGTTAATCTTGCTGCAGGACTTGCCAATAAAGGAAAGCGCGTTTTACTTCTTGATTTAGATCCTCAGGGAAATGTTAGTACCTGTTTGTGTGCACGTGCTGATAAGAATATATACCATCTTCTTGCAGAAGGCGAAAACCCAAAAAAATGCATGGTTGAACTAACCAAGGACTTTCACCTTATTACGAGTGATAAAACATTGGCAAAGGCCGAGCTGATCCTTTCAGGACAACCAAATCGTGAGTTGGCCTTACGCAAAGCAATGCGGACAGTGCAGGATTACGACTATGTTTTCATTGACTGTCCACCATCCATTAATCTCCTTAATCAAAATGCGCTTCTCTATGCAGATGAGGCATTTATTCCAGTCTCAACAGACTATCTTGGTCTCGATGCCTTAAAGAAGATGGTTGCCACGATTGATAACTTCAACGAGCTTTTTGAACACACCTTAAAGGTCACGGCAATTATTCCAACCCTACACGACAAAAGAAATAAAATCTGTGTCCAGACCTTGAATGAAATTAAGAAGGGCTACAATGGTATTGTCGTCGAGCCTATAGGAATTAACTCGAAGCTCAAAGAAGCTCCCAGTAAAGGATTAACCATCTTTGACTATGCCAAAGGCTCACGGGGCGCAAAAGATTATTTGAAGCTGGTGAATACGGTTATTGAGAAAGAGTTTTATTACGCATAACTTAGGTGTTCTTCTTCACATTCTTGTTCTGAAAAGATTTAATATAGCAAAAGACACAAATGTTTAGACAAAATAAGATTGGCTTTTGCTCCCTCAAAAATGTAAGACATTTTTGGGGCACAGAAAATCCATGCGGATTTTCTCGTGTATTACGAAAAGACTACATTGTCTAATTATTTATGTCTTTGAGTATAGAAAGAAACGAGGAAGATTCCTACGGAATCTTCCGAACTAGCGGACCAGGGGAGATTTGAACTCCCGACCTACAGCTCACTTCGAGAAGGAAGCAACAAGATCACTTCCTCTGCATAGGAGGCTGTCGCCCTATGTACCCAAAGCTTACGCCTCTGCTGCAAAGACCTTGCAAATAACAAGGTGCTTTTTGCGTATGAAATAAGCGTAAGCATTACCAGGCTAGGCTACTGGTCCATTTCCTCATGGAGACTTTTCTTTCTTATTAAATTTGTCTAAAAAAGGCATCTAACTAAAACATTTATATATGCAGAGCTTTTCTCGCCCTAAACGAGGGCTTGGAGTTATGCAATGTATAAAACATCTTTGGTTAAGGTAGCAGCAAGCTTTAGCCTAGTAATTATCTTCTTAGCTACGATCTCAGCTTTTCAGCCGAGTTTTTGTTATGAAACTGATAACGGATCCAATTATTTTCTCAAAGGGTATGTTAATTCTTCAAACGGATCTATTACTGATTACTGTCAGGACGAGGTTCTTATTGAATACTCCTGTCTCAATGACACTTATTTATTCAAAGAAACGGTTAGCTGTAGTGAGTATAATGCAACTTGTCAAGAAGGAGCATGTAGCTTTCTTCCACAAAATAGCTCAATCTGTGGCGATGGAACCTGTGATCAAAATGAGACATGGTTAAATTGCCCAAAGGACTGTAAAGAACCTCAGCCGAGTTTTTGTTATGAAACTGATAACGGATCTAATTATTTTCTCAAAGGGTATGTTAATTCTTCAAACGGATCTATTACTGATTACTGTCAGAACGAGGTTCTTATTGAATACTCCTGTCTCAATGACACTTATTTATTCAAAGAAACGGTTAGCTGTAGTGAGTATAATGCAACTTGTCAAGAAGGAGCATGTGGCTTTCTTCCACAAAATAGCTCAATCTGTGGCGATGGAACGTGTGATCAAAATGAGACATGGTTAAATTGCCCAGACGATTGTGAAGATCCAACCCCTCCTGAGAATACCTCTCAGGAGAACAAGAGCAAAACGACACCCGAACCACTTAATTCGTTGACAGAAGAACTTGACGCAGCAAGCGATAATCAAAAAGGTAGTGCGCCTCATGACGTAATCGATGCCAGTCCTACGACTACATCTACGCATAGACAAACAATTATCTTTTTTAACACTCTTACCTATCAGCCCGATCAAAGTACTGATCTTCAACGGAATATATCTACGTTCTATAATCAGACAAATGTGGGAATTGGTGAACGAATAAAAGCCACAGGCATTGCACCCGATTTAGATAACAAAAAGATCAAAATTCTTATCACAAGGAAAATAAAAGTACCAAAAGCAAATCTTGAGCAACTGGAAAGCTCTTCTGAGGAGATTAATGCTTCCTTTTACTATAGTGGGTTCTTGCGAGTTGAAGACGAGCTTTATCTCCTTTATAATGTGCATGAGTCTTTAGATATCATAAGCTTCAGTCTTCAGAAAGAAGGGGATACTTCTCAAATGAGGCTTGATCGTAACAACGGACTGCTTGTTGGAAGCATTCAAGGTATCGGAGAGATCACCTTAACACTTGCACCGTAAGGACAATGAAACCAATAAAAGCAGATTCTGACAAATCAAAAGGAGTACCTTGGTCACGTTGGTTACTCTTAGTCATTCTTCTAGGAACGGTTATTGTGCAAACAGAAGGGGTTCAGGCACAAGGATCAATTTCATTAAGGGAAACAGAGATCAGTTTAGACTATTTTGGATCTGCACTTGTCAGAGATTTTTATTATCTCGATACCACAACTATCCCTACTATTAGCGTTACTATCCCTCGAACAGAGTCAGTAAGGGTTTATGATTGGGAGGGGGAGCTTAATTTTACTTACCAAGAGGGAGTTATACGTATAATTCCTTCACGCCAAGAAAAAATCTACACCTTTTCAGTAGAGTACCTTACGAATGAATTCACCATTAAAAATCGTGGACGTTGGCAATTTGATTTCACGTTTCTAAGCTCTTTTGCAGTGGAAGATTGGCTCTTTACTCTCTATTTTCCTAAAAATACTTCTATTCAGTCCGTTGATACAAATGGTTTTGTGGTAAACCGTCAAGAAGATGACAAACTGAATATCTATCTAGAGGACATTACCAATAATGAGAGCAATCGACTTGTAGTATATTATGAACTACAGGGAAAAAAGAGTATACCTTCCTCTTCTCCAAATGTTGATGTTGGACGCTCAAACAAAAAAGTGAAAGAAAATTTGTTTGCCTCTTTACCCTGGAAAATTATCGGGAGTGTACTTCTTCTCCTTGGACTTGGAATCAGTAGTTGGATATTTATGAAGAGTAAACAAAAAAAGACATTGTCACCAACACAGAAATCTATTCTGGGTACCCTCTCCCCTACAGAACAAATGATTATTCAAGCAATTATCCAAAACAGAGAAAAGGTAACACAGAACCAGATTAGAGTCGTAACGGGTATGCCCAAAAGCACTTTATCGAGAACACTACGAAAATTACAGCAAAAAAAAATTGTCGAAGTATTGGCAATTGGAAATTCTAACCTTGTTAGGCTTACTGAATGGTTTAAACATCAGTAAACGGCTTGTTCCATCTTGTTCCACTATACCTTAATATTCTGTTCCACTCCTTATTCTCCACCAAAGCCCTTAATAAAACAGAAGGCTTGTCACTTTGATAGGTCTTCTGTTTCTTTGTATGGGCGGAGGTAAAAAATGGGAGATATAAAAAATAAAAGAAGGGTGGCAGAGATAGCCATCTTAACGGTAGTTGTGGTAGCGGTGCTGGTAACAAGCATCTCAGTGTTTGGCAGTGTTCCACCTGGAGATTCGGTAAACCTTAATGGAACCCCTTGTGGTAACATGACCAGAAGCAACCAGACTGTAGGTGTTCATTGTATCGAATTTCCGGTTAACAGAAGCCAGTTGCCTACAATGGACTATACTCTCTCTTAATTGAGAGCAATTTTCTTTTTTTTTAATTTTTATTTTTTTCATAATTCATAATCTTTTTATAACGTGTCATGCTTTTCTCATAGAATCGAAGTTCCTTATACCAGAGGTAAGAGGAACATTTAAAAAGTTAGAACGTAAGGGGGAGATAATGACCGAATATTTTATCACCTTACCCTGGTTCAGGGGAGTTTATGTCGTCTTTGAGATGATCGCGCTTGTCGTTGCGTTTCTCATCGCATTTTTTAGCTATCGTGCATACAAATACACCGCACAAAAACAGTTCCTTATGTTTGCCGGTGCTTTTCTTTCCATTGGCTTTTCATTTGCCTTGAAAATGGTAGCCCATACCTTGGTTTTTGTCAATGATTTAGAGACAAAAATGGTTGGTTCTGTGGTGATAACACAGTATGTTCCACAACAGATAGAATGGATCAATCTTGTTGGACTCTTTCTTCATCGGTTTTCGATGCTCTTTGGCTATCTGATCATCCTAGCGATTGTACTACGTATACGTGACCAGAAAATATTTTATGTATTAACGTATTTTATATTCATCACAACGATCTTTAGTTACAATTCTTACTTTGTCTTTCACCTAACCTCTATTGTATTACTCTTGGTTATCGTGGGTAAATATTATTATCATTACATCCATGAGAAGACACAGACCACATTGCCCGTTGCTATTGCGTTTACCACACTGCTCATCAGCCAAATTTTGTTCATCCTATTAGCGTATACCGTAACTGCGTATGCCATTGCAGAAGCATTGCAACTTATTGGATTTTTGATACTCCTCTATGCATACCGATGTATTACTAAGAAATGTTGAAGGTGATTAGCTCAGCGAATTATTCGAATAACAAGCATGGCACAACGACGAACAAAGATTGAGATTGTCAATGATATTTTGACCTCAATCCAAGTAAAAGGCGGCAAGATTAAACCGACCCATCTGCTGTACAAATCAAATCTTTCCCACCAGAAGATGAAGCTCTATTTAAAAGAGCTCATAGCAGGAGGAATGGTCGTTGAAACCATGGAAAAAAACGTTAAATACTACGCGATTACTGAAAAAGGTTACCACTATATCAGTGAGTTTAAGAAAATCAAAGAGTTCTCGGATGTTTTCGGCTTATAATGATACCTACATCAACTGATAGCAAGACATTTATAAGGGGGCTGAAATCTAAAGAAACAAGGATTAGAAAAATAAAGCAGATCATACCCATGGTAAACAAAACACGTACCACTGAGGAGATCAGCCAAGATCTCCTGGGGTGGATTGAAGGCTTTATCAAACATAAAGACCTTATGCTTCGAAAGATCGTTGGGCTAGAAAAAACTGCAAATACGCTACAAGTGAACTATAAAGATAAAGAACAGTTATTTATTATTGCTCCTGTTGTTGATGACCTGACTAAACTTCTTGTTCCTTACGAAACAACAAAATCAATCGGAATAGTTCTCCTCAATACCAAGGAAAATCTGCAAGCAGTTCTCCAGCATTGGAACGCCCTCAAAGAACGAAGATTCCTGAGTTTGTATTTCGTCAATCCTTTTGCTGAACATGATAAGCAGTGGATTATCTTTCCCTATACGCATAGCAGAATTGGGGATGACGCCAGTCTTACCTTAGGTTTGAATACCATGTTTGAACAAGTAGGGGAAGTTGATATGCAAAGGTTTAAATCAACAAGATAAGCACAAAGAGATGAACGTAAATAACCTCAATAGAGCAAAAATCCGATAGAGATGCTTAGGCAGGTTGCCACGGCCATACCAATCAGGGATATGGGGGCTCAACTATAACAAAGGACTGTGTCCAAAACTGTTTTGATTCCCTTTTCCCTGGGTATCAAGGCCAGGTATTCCAAAACGATATCGAGAAAAAGATAATTGTCGGCATCAAACCATACGAGCCATTTCTTGACGAAGAGTTTTCTCAAGTTTTCCTGATCGAAGCAGTTGTGTTGCTTTCCCCAGTACTCCTTCATTACCCGGAGCCGGTTTTTCAAGATCTCGAAGCGTCCGGTAAAAACCACGTCTCCGTCCATACTGGAATGCAGCCCGTTGTTCAGCAGGAAGGGAAAGGTATCCGTCAATAGTACTCATTATTCTAGTTTTATCATCAGGCATTTTTCCATGTACTTCCATAAGGAGGTTGGTGGTATGATCACTGACGATTTCTCCGGTAAATCGACTATCGAGGTGCTCGATGAGCAAACGTTCTTGACGAACAATCTCATCATCATTCATAGAAACAAAAGTGCCTTTCTGTTGCTGTCTATAGAGCGGAATTCCTTGGCGTAGAGCAAGGGTTCTGAATCGCACAACCTCTGGATTCACTTCATTGATAACACGAGCAGTCTCAACAGCATGCTCCTCAACAAGATCGTGCCCACCAAATGTTCGTCCGGATAATCCAAGAATCACGTAATAACAGAGCGACAGACCTGCTGCTTTAACATTTAATCCGCCTTGTCTGAGATGTTCAACATCAGTATCTTTATGAACCAACTGAAGTAATTGCGGAGAACCCGATTCGAGACCAACATGAACGCGGCGTAATCCTAAACCATATAGCTCCTGAAGCTCATCAACGGTCTTCCGAGAGGTACTCGTCCCCGTACCATAGGTAGTAACCCGCTCGATCCATGGAAAGGTTCCTTGAAGTTGGGTAAGAACAGGTATAAGTGTACGGGTCGGAACGGTTAATGCATCCGCATCCTGGAGGAAAACATTCCTTGCGTCAGCACCAATCCAATCTGCGACATACAAATAGCTTCGCAATCGTTCATCTCCAAAGAACCCGGGATCAAACATAGCCTGAATTACTTCGCCATCAACAACACCATTTTTCCTGAGCATGAATGGACCAACCCATGGTCTTCCAATAGCTTCCATAACCTCATGAGTAACGGTTCCTCCTAAACCTAGGCTGAACGACTCTGCTTTAATGTCGTGATAGATTGCCTCCATCGCTTGGATGTCCGCACCGATGTCAGCTGGAGATCGGGGAGTATACCTTCCTTTTCTATACAGCCCGCAGAAAGAACAACTAAAGGCACAGTTTTGTTGGACAAGCACAAAAAGGCTTCCCTGTTCACTCGGTGGCCGAATAGGACCTTGCGCATACTGGTAATGACCGGATTGATAAAGCATAATCACGCCTTTTTCTTTAATTTTTCTTTAACTTTTGAGGAAGTGCCTCAGCCGGAGTAGCTGCAGAAAGGGTCGGAACAGAGGGCTTTACAGGAAGGGCTTGGGTTGGGGATGTTAAGGTAATGCCTGCTGACTCCATTCGTTGCTTGACCATAAGATTGACTTGGTTCTTAACTGCCATAGCTTTTCCGAAATCTACATCATAGATTATCCAATAGATAAACTGAATCTGGAGAGAATGTGTTCCAAAGTCATCGAGGAATACGAAAGATTCCTCTTTAATCCCTTTGGTGTTTTTCAAAACATCTTGAATGGTGGCAATTGCTTCCTCTACTTTCGCGGCAGGGGTATCATAGGTCAACCCAATCATGGTCTTGATTTTTCTTCCTGCTCTGCGTGAGATGTTTTCAATGCCTGCATTTGCAACGAGCTTATTAGGAATAGTAACCTCTGTTCCTTCAAGAGTCTTAATTCGGGTGCTTCGCATGCCCACTTCTTCTACTGTCCCATCATAACCCGCAACAATGATATGGTCCTTGACGTGAAATGGCTTGTCCGCAAAAATAGAGAATGATCCAAACATATTGCCCAAGGTATCCTGGGCTGCTAAGGCAAATGCCAGTCCACCAATACCGAGACCTGCAAGGATAGAGGTAATATTATAGCCAAAGTTAGCCAGCATAACCAAGACAGTCATAATGATAACAATCACTTTCGTTGTCTTCCGCAAGATTGGAATGAGCTGATCGTCAAGTTTTGACTCTGTCCTTTCAGTGATGGGCACAATATACTCGAGGATCATGGCATCAAGGAATTTCAGAACAAAATAGGCAACGTCGAGAGTTACGGCAGCAACAAAAATTCCCCAGAACACCTTCCAAACTAAATCGTTAACCACAAGCACGTGCATGGCAAAATAGAATCCAAAGATAACCATCAGGGCTACAAGCGGTTTTTCGACCACTTCAAGAAAGATATCGTCAAATTTTGTTTTTGTTTTTGCGGTTATCTTTCGTATCTGGTTCTTCGAAAGAGAATAGAACATTTTTCCCACAATAAACGATCCTAAAAGTATCAACAGAGACAAAATATACTCTCTCACGGTATTCCCGAGCAAAGAATACTCTAAAACATCAACGTAAGCCATGGTATTCGATCAAGGTTGTCTACCTTGCTTTATAAATATTGCTCCCTCCACAACGTTGATTAATACAGCTGCACGAGGAGATTGAAGGAAAACCACAGATGCTGCTCATGTTCTCCTCTTGACATTTCTGATCGACAAATTCAGGCGATACTGCTACATCTTTATTAACACATTGCGGATAGATGCCACAGCAGTTGTGTACATCCTTGATTGCACAATCTGCATCACTGGTACACGAGTAATCAATCGATGCGTAATAATCATCCAGCGAGGAAAACGCAACCGATTTATTCGCTGATTTGTCTGAGACGCATCCAGCCAAGATAATAGAAAAACCAAAGAGTATGGTCAGTAAAACAAGAGATAACATTCTCATCGTATCCTCCTCCTCGGGTAATCTTCTATTAATAGAACATACGGCTGCCGGGATTTGAACCCGGGTCCCGACCTCTCTTCAACAACACTACCCACAGGATATGGTACGCTAAGGTTATGGGAGGGTCGTGTCCTGCCGCTAGACTACAGCCGTACAACCGTTCTAAGAAAGGCAGCAAACTATAAATACCTTATGATCGAACGTGGGACATAGAGGTTAGATTCATCCTCTCATGAAGCGCACCGGCATGTCTGCCATCATCTCACGAGGCCGGGTGTTGATAAAGTACGGTCTTTCCATGGTGAAGAAATCATTGAGGGATTGTGGGGGCACTTCGATCTTCCTCGTCCCGGTCAATTGGATAACCTCTGCTAATGTTTCCCGCACCTCTCCCTCGGTGAGTGTAGGAAGCGCCGCTCGTGGAGCACACAGAAAATGAACAGCACCAACGACATGACCATAACGAACACAAGCGACAGGAAGTTCTGATATACCTTTTCCCAATGAAGCTCCAAGATCCTTAAACTCAACAAAATAACTGTGTTTTGAACTTACCGTATCCATATCTGGTGGCGGAACCAGCGCATACCTCCTACTTTCAGCAGCGTATGGCTTCTCCTCAATGATATACCCTCCTTGATAAGGTACGCCTCTTTCCGACATATTCTCTTTGGCAAACATTACAAGTACCCTTTCTATTCCATTTTGGTCATAAGGAATGGCTGAAGGGGTCTGAGGATAAAAACCAAAACTAGGCAGAGAATCAACAACGTGGTTATATCGGTTAATCATTTCAAAAAAATTCCATGCCTCTGGAGTGCTACTGCTCAATCCAGGAGTTGGCCCATATGCTACGAGCATAACTCCCCGGCTATGTGAAATGTTTCCTTGATTGAGGGTTTCTACACGCATATTCCCACCTCGTTGAATACCATCCTAAACACCTATCGTATGATGGATAAGGGTACGGATAATGGGCAATTTAATAAAAAGGTTTTTATCCAACACCAAACATCCCCTATTGAAGAGGAAGCAAAAACAAAGTAAAAATGCGCTACAAAAAGTTCGATCAGAATTATGTCGTTGTTCTCGAAAAAGGAGAAAAAGTCATCGCATCATTACGCGAGTTTGCTGCGCGCGAAAAGATTATGGCTGGTAGTTTTACGGGCATTGGTGGTGTAACGAATGTTGCTCTCAGCTACTTCTCATCGACAAAGCGAGCGTATGACACCAAGGTGTTTGGTCCTGCCATGTATGAATTAGTGAATGTAACGGGTAACTTCAGTCTTGCTAGTGGGGAGCCCATGATTCATGCCCATGCCACTATTGCCGATAAAGACCACAAAACCTACGGTGGCCATCTCACCGAAGCAGAAGTAGCCATTACTGTGGAAATCATGGTTACCATATTACCCAGCCCCGTTACGAGAACAATAAACCCTGAGTTTAATCTCAAGCTTCTTAACCTTCAAGAATAAGGACGCTCAAAATGATTGTAACCGGTGGCGCTGGAATGGATAGAGAACAGACAGGCTATAGTTCTTTGTTTTTTACCGATATGACTTCTCGGTTGAATGGAAGGTTTGGTATTGATGAAGTGATGGTTGATAGTTTAACAGGGAATAGCCCATTACGAGCTTTTTCTGGAGAAGTGCCTGTACCAATGACGAGGGAAACTGCTGAGATGCTTTTGGGTGCAGCAATCATGAACATTGGAAGCTATGAATCTAATCCAGTTATAGCTCATTTCCTCGATCTTACTGCAAGAATTGGACAGTTCGCTGCTCTGCCTTATGATGAGGTTGCGCAAGCAGCTAGAATTTCAAGAAACTATATTGATATTGCCACAAACGAGCCTCATTTTAGGACAGGCGAAACCACCATGATGGATGGGAGACCATTAAGAATTCTCGAACTTACCGATAGATTAGTACCCGTACGTGCATATTTACCATTATAATAATGGCGAGATTTAAACACCCGAAGAAATATAATCTTCAATGATAATAAAAACTTCCCGAATGTCCGTATGATCGTGTCTGGGTAAAGCTCTCTTGCTGGTAGGTGTTTGGTTCTTTTGTTAAGATCCAACGCGTTAACACTCTTGTTTCGTATTCATCAGGGGTATGAATACTTTCGTGCACATCCACTTCTCGGCTTCGTTCTCCCACAAGATCATCTCGTAAGGTCATCTGCCCTGCTCCGAGGTAAGTAAAGCCCAAAATACCACCCATCATGGTAACCGGAAGCCTGGAAACATGTTTGCCAGGAACCCGTAATGACCAATCTGCAAGCATCTCCTCACGCTGCTGGAGATAATCAGCATTGTAGTGCGGATGAGCACGTTCATCAAGAGCATAGGTAGAAGAAGATGTCTGAACCAAAGGAATGGGCGAAGGGATATCCTCCTTGAGATCATATGACTGTTCTTTATGATCAGAAACCTGCAAAAAGGGATGTTCAAAGCTTCCGTCATGGATTGCTTGAATAGCCTGCTCTACCTCATAAACATATTCTTTATGCATGGGCTTTTGTTTCATGGGGGAGCTAGAAACACTCCGTATTTATAAATCATTGGGTACTCAAAAAGGTGATTCTGCGACAGGAGGATCATAGTTACTAGCTCTGTTGCAGATTGCCGGTCATGGTCTGGTAACAGGCGTGAAGGTAATGAGGAAGCGCTCGAATTCCTGTCCAGAGATCATCATGGATCATAGCTGCTCCAAAGAGCGAGGCTGCTTTCTGTGGATCGCCTAATGAGAGATAACGCTTTCCTAGGTATAGACGCTTCCCCTCAGGATCAAGTGATAAAGCCTGTTCATAATGTGATCGGGCAGTCTCAGCATTGTTACACCATGCATAACAATTACCCAGTACACGATGGATTTCTGCGCGAAGCTCTGGATTTGCAATAGCTGCTTGGTCCAAACGAGAGAGCTGTGTTTCCAAAGAGGGGATAACACCCCATGGTGTTGCTCCACTCATGAGACTATTTGCGAGCGAAAAATAAATTCCTTGAAGTTCTCCTCGCACCTTTGTATCAATACGTGGTGTTGTTGGTTGGAAATACGGAGAATGGATACGATGAAGACTAAACCCATCTCCATGATAGCTTGTCTCGGCTGTAGTCTCAACATACATACGATCACCAAATTCACGGAAACAAACCTCTCTTCCATCCATTATCTTTGTTTTTTCTCTATATTCGCCATTCCCTGGCACAGTGATGCCCGAGGTAAGAACAGACTCGCTTACCTCAAACATGGGTGGAAGAACAAACCCCGATCCCTCATAATCAAGATGGTAACCTCTCTGGGAAACAAGGTCGAAAAAATCAAGAGATGACCTTTCTGTAGAGAAAATCACAGACATGTCGCCTGAGTATCTAATCCCTCCTTTCGTTATCCTCCGCAAACCTTCATTAAACGATTGTCGAGGATTGACCTCATCAGGATTTTGAGCACAAAACCGAGCATAATCATCAACCAATGCAAGAACTGCCTTTCCTAAGGTACGAGGATCCGAAGAAAGTCCGTTTACATGATTTCGTAAGTCACGGCTACGAAGAATCCCTAGGGGCCGTTGTCCTGCATGTTCGCCGACATCATAGCCAAGTACTACTAAATGTTCCAGTCGCTCTGGGAATTTTGCTGCCATAATTCATCCCCCTGTGTCCAATCTAAACTACGATACTTTCTTTACCACACAATGAGTAACCTTCATGCTAAAATTACAATACACGCAACGCTTTACTTTTTGAGCAAGCATTGTTCCTTGCGGTTGGTATTTCATGGTCTGCTTGCATCGTGGGCATCTCAAGAGAAGCGTATTACGGGGCATCTTTCACCGGAGGTTCTACTGGCTTGTTGTCGTCTGGAGGAACGTCAGTCGGAGAGGGTTCTGGCTCTTGGTCTTGATCAGATTTGCTAAACTCCTCAACTTTCTTTTGGATGTTTGCCGAGGCGTTTATATCCTTAAACAAGGCCCGTGCATCCTGTGAGCCTTTGAGATCAAAATAGCTAAAGAACTTTGGCGTTAATTTCAAAAGCATGGATCTTCCTTTCCTCTGTCTTGTAAGAAAGCCCAAGTCCTCAAGTTCCTTGATATGGTCGTAAGCACTACTTGATCTTACTTTGATAATCAGTGACTGTAAGACTGGCTGTTTCCAGGCAATAACCGCCAATGTTTCCATGACTGGCCGGTTTAGCTCGGTTTGAGGAACAATCTGCTGCACTAACGGCATAAACTGTTCACGAATCGTTACTTTCCATGAACTCTGCTTATTTTCTGTATCTCCTGTTTCCTTAGCCTCTTCAACAACCATCAATGCACTACCTTTTTTCTCATATTCTTGCTGAAGAGCAAGGAGCGCTTTCTTCATTGGCTCAAGTGTTCGTACATTACAAAGACGGGAAATCTCCTGAAGGCTTAAAGGCCTGCCTGCAGCAAAAAGGATGGCTTCAACTTCTCGGGTGTAATCTTTCATGGTGTAATCCTTCATAGACCAGCCACCCCTAAGCTATACATCTCATTTTCTTTTTGAAGAATTTTATCCTTTACTAATTTTTCAATAAATGGTTTTAATTGTGCCGCATCAAGACCAACATTCTTTGCAAGATCCTCAAGTGTTTTCGGTTTTTGCTGAACCGAAACAAGGACAACATTTCGTATTAATGTTAACGAGTTGTCCATCAATTTCTTATTTTGGGCTTGAAGGTTCTTTGCGAGCATATCAAGGCTATGGAGCTTTGCCTGAAAATCGTTGAAATAGTTGGAAAGCTCGTGGGCATCAAACACCAGTTCCTCAGGTTCTATCAGTTCAATGCTTGAAGGCATATAGTCCAAACAAAATGCCCCCACTTTAGGAACATCGGCAAACCAGAGTTCAACCTCTGCAAAAATACTGTACATACCATCCTCCACTTCTTGGGATTCAGCAATATCTACTTTTTTAATATCCAGCTTCTGATCATGATGGAGGGCTCCAATGAAGTCACGAAAGGTCTTTTCAAGATGTTCTTTTGGTCTTCCCAACATCTCAATAATAACCCGACCATACATCATGCCCTGTTCAATTTTTTCTCCATCACTTAGTTTACTCATAGCCGTGACTATGTCTGGTTCTTCTCGTTCCTTAGCATTCTTGTCCGGGGATTTCAGAGAGGGTCTTGTCATGGATATCTTTCTCTAAAGTTCGTAGAGAACAACTCAAGAAGAGAGCATCATAGCTTTATAAAGATATCGCTCCAAAAGTTTATCAGGAAAACTCACAAAAATATCTTAGAGATCCCTATTTTTTCCATTCTTTGGCAAAGATGTACAGGTAGATATAAATTCCCAAACCGACGAAAACAAAAACTGCCAAGAGTACGGTCCAAAATGCAGGTGCCTCTTCTCCTGTTGCCAGTTCTTTAACATCAGATGCAACCCCTTTTATCTTCCCGGTTGCATTTTGAGGCTTTATTTCTTGGCTTTCATTAGTTGTTTCTACCCATAAACATGGTTGTTTTTCATCCGGCGGAGTTATTTCAATAACTTGATCGACAAGCCCCTCTGTTTTTTTTGTAAGGCAATCGTTGCTTTCAGTACACGTTCGTGTTTGTCTGCCCTCGAAACATTCGTCCCAATCATTACACGCCCACGATTGAGTACATATCTTTTTATCTGTTTCATCAATATCTAGATTGGACTCACATCCAGGATCTTTGAGATCAATAAGGGTATCATTGTCATTATCGATACCATCTGCACAGGCAATAGTCGTATTTTTGGTGGTTTGAAATCCTCCTCCACTTCCTCCCCCACTACTTGTCGATCCAGGGCTAGAGTCATCATCATCAGAGTCTGAGGAGCTAAGAGTTATTGTGCCACTTGCAGCGTCGCTTTTGCTTGCAGACCCATCAGGATTGCTCTGGGCTTCTGCAGTAACCGTATAGCTACAGTTAGCTGTTCCTAACGTAACCGTCCATGTATGAGAGACCGTCTGGCCATCCTGAGTATTGTTTGTGGTAACCGAAGAAAGCTGGCTTCCGATACTACAGTCTCCAGCAGTTACGGAAAAGGTCATGGTAATATCTGCATTCCCCCCGGTTGTTGTTTGCGCTGTGACGCGAACGGTACTGCTCGAAGACCCGCTTGTGGCAGATGAATTGACAAGCAACAAGAGATTGATGACATTGACTTCGATGCTGTTATCGGCAACATAGGTGTCAGTAACCTCACCAATCATAATCTTTGAGAACCCATTAGCTCCGGTCTTTTTTCCCTTTAACGAATCAAAGACAACCTCTACAGTAGCACCTGAATTAACATTAGTATTAATGGTTTCAAGATAATTAGAGTCCTCAAGCCAACTCGTACTATCAGGATAGAGGGTTGCTGTTCCTAAATTTCCAGCAGCATCTCCTGTATTTTGAATGGTTGCTGTACAGGAGAATTGATCATTCAAAGCGACTTCATCGGGGCTACAGGAAAAGGCAACGACTTCCAAATCTGCTACTGCAATACTTTGTGGAAGGATAATCAGGAAAGAGAAGAAACATAAAACAAAAATGCCAATGCTACGCATGCATCTTTCTGTACTTTGTTGATACACCATCTCCACCTCTTTTTTTAACGCAATTTGAATTTGATAATGAAGGAATCAATCTTCTTAATATGTTTTAATGATTTTTGAGCTTCATCCAAAAAAAGGGTTAGCAGCCTCAAGTCAAAGTCCCATCAAATGATTGAATCCAACCGACAAGGGGGATGTCCCTTACGGGGAATGTCGGACTTCAAAGATACCATCAAGGACTTTGAAGCTGCTAACTTAAGCGTTAGCGGATTTTTGGATGAAGCTTGATTTTTGGTGACTACCCGGTATAATTATTGGTAAATGTCCAATTTTGATCTCCCCAATCCGTATTTGTGGTATTTGTTGTGTCAATGCAGTAGACATTCCAAAGGAACGTTCCATTTCTCCAAAGGGTTGTAAAAGATCGCTGTCCACGAGTAACCGAGCTACTCGTTGTGTTGATTGCCCATGTTCCTGTTTTGTTGCTATAGAGACTACAATTTGCTGAGGCAGGTCCAGCAAGCGTGTAGTTCAGCGTTGGATTCGTCATATTAATGATTACATTGTTTGAAGGGCTCCCAAGTGTGACATTTGCACGCGAAGAGTATCTAAACACTGACCAACCATAGGCATAGTTCCAATCAATATCAGAACAATAGATCTGTACGCCGTAATCTTGAGGTAAAAGTATAGCATTACCGTAAGCGAAGGAATGATTTCTTCCTCCGGTAGTGAGACCGGTTGCTGCAGACGTCCATCCATAAGACGAGCCATCGCTCCATGAGCGGTAATAACTACCAGCATAATCATAAATATATGTTGAACCACGATAGACGGTGTTGTTACAATAGACAGTCGAGCTAATATTATACCACGTATACGATACCGGACAGTACCATGAGTAAAAGTTATCGTAATTCACAACATAAATGTAACAGGTCGCGTCTTCTGTCGTTGTCCAGTTAATCGGAAAAGTTGTTGTTATTGCACCGGTTAGACCAGTAAACGTAGTTCCTGTTGCTGGTGACGTGACATTAATGGTTGGTCCGGCAAGGTCCTTTACATAAACGCTTCCTGCATCAATAACTGCATAACCACTTGAACCATTTACAGTTGCACGCACATAAATATATCCTCGAGTCCAGTTAGTGGCTGAGGGTTTAACGATCCGGATAATCGCATTGTCGCTAAGATTTGTCGTACTTGAACCAACACGATCAAACGTGGCAGTACTGTAGGCCCTGCAACTGTCACTCCAGCAACTTTCAGAGGGTGTAGAATATTCTACTTTAGTGACATTAACCGTTACAGGGTTATTTGATACATCTCTCACATATAATCTTAGGCTAAGGTTCTCATCAAGACCGAAATTATATTTCCAGTTTCCATTGATATCAACACCGCTTCCCCATCCGGTATAGACATCATTAGCATTAAACCAGACTCCACCATAATTTTCTATTGTTGAAGTTGCATCTGTGGAAGAACTCCAAAGGGTCGTCAAATAATTGTATCCCTTTCTCCATGAACCAGATGGCGGATAAATGGTCAAATTCTGCGTACCGGTAATTTGACATCGGGTTACTCCTGCATTTCTCGTGCTACAATTACCAACAGAAAAGTTATAGTACTCTAGGGTGCTTATATACGAGTCATACCTCCATTGATAGATGCTGGTTAAGTTTCCTGTTGCTGCTGATCCGCTACTTGTTTGAACACTAACCGAAACCGTAATATTATTAGATTTTGGAATGTTCGTACCACCAATGGGCGTTCCCCAGCTAATCTGGAAAGGAACTGCTCTAAAGGAAAGCCAGCCTTCTTGGATATTATTCTGGGCATCAGCAACTTGGATAGTTAAATAATGGTAATTTCCCCAGCTCCCGCTTCCCCACGCTCCGTTATTGGGGCAGACACTAAAGCTACTATTCCCGCCAAAGGTCCCTGAAGGGGTTATATTCGTATAATTGGTGACAGAAGAATATGAGCCTTGCCATGATGACTCTATAACCGAGATGATACGATACGTACCTGAAAGCAGGGCATTGTTTGACCAGTCCGGTTCACGGATGCTAATCGTACCATTCACACAGGCACTTGCATCTATAGAGTATGAAGGTGTTGTTACCTCAACACGGAAGGGCTTTACATCAAACCAGAGCCATGCTGTTGCTGTTTGGCTTTCATTGTCACGAAGGGTTAGTTCTCCATTCATGTATCCTGAGGGCCACGTTCCTCCTGTATAGGACAAATTAATTATCTTGGTCCCATTGATCGTTGTGCCGCCTCCAACAATAGTTATATTAAACTGTTCAGGGTAGGTGTATTCAACTTGTTGATAGGTTTGTGAATCCCACCTTCTGAGAACCGCATCAACAATAGTCGTGTTAAGATAATCGCTCGAGGTGTAAGAAGAGTAATAAGAACCACTTTTCTGGCTTCTTGCCGTTGTCACTTTGAAATACATAGGTTCATTGTTCTTGATGCTATACTTCCAATTACTTCCTGTAGCGTCAGTTGGCTGGGCTTCTGCATAAAAGGCAATGGTATTAAACCACCCGCTTCCTGTTTCTGAATCGTTGACATCAAGAACAACTTGATAATAACCAGTTCCCCATGTCCCGGAGGTGGGGGTTAAATTGATGAGATATGCCGTATTGATAGAACCACTCCAATACCATCCATTAGAGGTGCTTACAGTAATGTTTGTTGCTGTGTAGCTGCTTTCGTTTAAATCTGCACAAGGCCATTTACGACAATCCTGAAGTTTCTTAACCCGCACACTCACATTACCTCCGAGAGAATTACCGCTTTGTCCCCATTCTCCCGCGTTCTGAATAGTCACGTACAGACTGATATTATTTCTGGAATTAATGTTGTACACCGACGTACAACTTCCACTTGAACATTCAACAGGTGAAGCATAAACCTCCCATTGGCGTATTTCAAACCATGCATCTCCATAATCACTTGTTCCACCACTATCGGTACCTTGGAGGGTAACGCTATACGAGCCAGGTTTCCACTCTCCTCCAGGAGCGAAGGTAACAGGAAGAGTTATATTCCCTTGTCCATTCGTAACTGTCGACGTATTTAATTGTGAAACATTATAAGCATATTCGATAGGTGGCCAAATCCACTGACCCGGGCTTCCTTGATAGCGGACTTTTTTTACCGTTAATGTACCACTTAAACCCCCACTCCCATAATTGCCCCACCAGTTATTCCCTGCCTCATACATATAGACATTCAAGCTGATGTTGTTTGTCGGTTTATTACGCCAATTTAAGGCATAACCATAAAGATAAAATGCCCGCGCCTCAAAACCTCCGTATGCAACGTCTTGGGTTTGGCCATTTTGGCCAGTAATCAAAAAGGTAACGCTATAGCTCCCCCCATCCCAATCCTGGAGGGCTTTAATCGTACAGGTATAACTTCCCTGGCTGTTATCTGCCTGACAGCTTGATTGTGAGGCATTTAACACAAATACCTTTCCGGTATCACGCTGAACAACCTCGACAATAGTTATCGTAGCATTGGTTACTGCTTGTTGGGTTTGGGTATTTAAGGTACATGCCTGCCCCATACCGTACGAGCTATTCGTTGCATTGCTAAAACTTGCACGGCCCGTCGGATTATTTGCCTCAGCAACTTTCATTTCAAAGTAGATCGTATCAGTCGTCTTGAAATGCCAGACATAATAGTATCCGGTTGATCCACCAGCCTGCCCAGGTGTATTTTTAGGAACAAGGCAAACATCATAGGGATTAATGATAAAAGAAGCAGCTGTTGCACTAGTCCCATTATCAGCACTAATATAAACCGTGTAAAGTCCACCCTCGCTTGGTGGGTCTAACTTTAATTTTTGTGTTGTAGCGTTCCATGCCCATTCTGAGTCGTTATTGCTGAGGTTCACTGAATCAAAGGCATTAACTTGAAGATAGGATAATTCAGTACCATTCCCATAAGTAACAGAGACGACACGTGCATCACTCAAAAGAACCGTTCCTGTAGAATTTTGTGCAGTAAACGTAATATATACTGGCTCCTGTGTACCGAACAACTCCTTTAAAGATCCTTCTCCATTGGTTGAAAGTGATGATAACATCGTGGTAATAACACGTATGGGCTTGGTTACGATATTCTCATGATTGTTAAAGGAAACCGCCACCAAAATAACATATTTACCTGCACTTGAAGGGCTGATCAGCGAAAAGGTGTAACATCCTTCTTTTCCACAACTTGCGTTCCACGTGGCATTTGCACTTGAGATAGCATTGTCGAGACCATCCTTTAATAAGAGTGTCATGGACGTGGTGGTATTAATCGAATTAATGATGGAAGCATTCGCACGCCAGGTAGGGAAGAGCTGAAAGGCAATAGTAGCGTTGGCAAAGACGCTATACTCATAAGCAAATCCTGAGTCAAGATCACTTTTTTGTAAGCTTAAATCCCATGTCTGAAGTTGGAACGATGTTGTACGCTGAATCATCGTGCCATCTTGGTTGGTGATATTGATCGTAACAAAGTACGTTCCTGGTTGAAAGTTAATGGCGTCGAGGGTTGTGGTAAATCGGTTAACATACCCATTGGTACTATTAAGAAGAGTTGTGCTAATGTTCTTTGCTATGTTTCCAGTTTTATCAGTAACCGTTCCGTTAAACCGATAAGTTTCATTAGTTGCATTGGTAAGAACCGTGACTTCAAAAGAAGCTCGCTCATCAGTCGTAAATGTTCCTTTGATGCTTTGTGCCAATTCATCCTTCACTGAAAGGATTGCATCAAAAGGTTTTACAGTGAAGGAAGAGAATCCTTTAAAATTATTGACTTCAACAATATACGTTCCGTAAGATGACGGAGCTGTTGTTGTAACCGTACATTTCCCCGTTGTACTTGTATTACAAGAAAAGGAACTCAAAACACTTTTTGCACTATTACGGATAGACCCATTGATAGAAACATTTTGAATAAACGTGATCTCATCGTTAATTTCTGCAATGGCTTCAACAAAGAGTTGCATGGTCTGGCTGGGATTATATGCAGACTTATCGGTACTCGCAATGAGTTTATCAACGCTTTGATTTGCAACCTCAAATTCAATCTGTGTCCACCAATCCGTTCCTGCAAGATCGGTGTAATTGGCACGGAGATAATAGTTTCCTGACGTAGATGGTGCCGTAATTCTGGTTGCATTGGAAAAA
This sequence comes from Candidatus Woesearchaeota archaeon, assembly GCA_016187565.1. Classification (NCBI taxonomy): domain Archaea; kingdom Nanobdellati; phylum Candidatus Woesearchaeota; species Candidatus Woesearchaeota archaeon. The sequence continues at coordinate 4,462 of JACPJR010000010.1, read as the reverse complement.
TAACTGCTCTGTGAATAAAATGTCCCTGTGGCAGAACCAGTAAGTCCTGTTGAGGAGATAACAACACCACTTGCTTTATTGATGACTGAAATATTAATTGATGCATTCGCAACTTCAGTATGATTTTGAACAACGCTACCATTGGTTGAGAAGTTTGATAAGTAAACCGTACCCTTTAACTCAAGAGATTCATTAAGGGTATAGACGGTCTTGGAAAGAATCACATTAAGATCAGTAACATACGTGTTCGCAGAAACCAATGGTAAATACAGAAGAAGAAAGGCGATACTCAACAAGAAAGATAAGAAAAAACAGTAACCCTGATGCTGCCCATTCTTCCCAAGATTCATACAAAATGCGCCTCTTTTAGGAATATTGATGACTCTGATACTCTCCAGAGAACTAAAGGTTTATAAATGTTTCTTCTTTGCTCAACATAAGCATATATAATAGAGGACAATAGTATTTAATATGTTTTTTCCTCTAGTATATACTAGAAAACCTAACAAATAATATTAAAAATGTAGGTTTTCTATTATAACTATAGATCTTGTAGGAGATTACAACAGGGAGAATATGGATCAGAAAGATGTTGATGCTCGATTGCAACTGGTGATGCGGAATACCCAAGAAATCATTACCGTTGAGGAATTGCGAGAGCTCTTAACAAAGAAAAAACATCCCAGAGCGTATATTGGGCTTGCAACAACAGGAAGAGTACATCTCGGTTATTACATTCCCTTAATGAAGGTAGGAGATTTTCTTAACGCAGATTTTGAGTTTATCATTCTGCTTGCCGACATTCATGCGCACTTAGATGATCGAAAATCTCCTTTTGAATTACTAGACTTAAGAGTAGAATATTATAAAGAAGTTATTACAGCAATGCTGGAATCATTGCATGTAGATACGAAGCGACTAACCTTTGTCCGTGGAAGTGAGTTTCAATTACAAAAAGATTATACCTTAGATATGTATCGTCTTGCTGCGTTGAATACTTTTGAACGATGTAAGCGCGCTGCAGCCGGCGTTGTTCGGTTTGGCGAACACCCACGATTAAGCGGATTTATGTATCCCCTGTTGCAGGTTCTTGATGAACAGTATCTTGACGTTGATATTCAGTATGGTGGTATAGATCAGAGAAAGATTTTAGCCTTTGCTCGCGAGAATTTACCGCTTCTGGGCTATAAGCCACGGATTGAGGTTATGACCCCAATGCTTCCAGGATTAACCGGTACAAAGATGTCTGCTTCAGATAACAAATCAAAAATTGATGTCATTGATGATGCAGATGCGGTCAAGAAAAAAATTCAAGCGGCTCACTGCCCTGTAGGTGTTGAGGAAAACGGTGTCCTTGCTTTTGTGAAACAGGTTATTATGGTCAATAAGAGCGACGCAAATGAAAGATTTATTGTTGAACGATCGCCAAAGTATGGTGGAAATCTTTCTTATGAGAACTACGATGATTTGGAAAAAGATTATTTAGCACAGCGACTCCATCCCATGGATTTAAAGAACGCTGTTGCAAAAGAAATTAATGTCCTGCTCGAATTAGTACGAATGCATATGAAAGGAAAAGAAGGGCTTATGGGCAAAGCATTTCCCGATATGGAGAAACAAAAGTAAACAATTTTTTGCGAAAATTAATATATTTTCCTACAAACGCCCATTAAATATCCGCTAAAAAAACATGAATCTCACCGTAAAAAAGGATATAAACGCTATACTTCTCAATGCAGCCCATGCGCTCCAAAAAAATGATGCTCAAAAACTTAAGTTGTTAAGTAATCAAACCATCCACAATGCTTCTATATTTCAAGATGAGTATTCGGTGTCTATAGCTGTTGCCATATATGCGCTGTTTAAAGTTATTGAAGACGGCAACCGGGAACTACAGATTCAGGTAATCCCTCTGCTCCTTAAGGCAAATCGCTATTTGATCCGTGAAAAAATTAAACACTACAAACAAACAATAAAAGAAATATTTCGCCTCATTGGAAGACATGATGCACGGTTGAAACTATTTGTCGACGAGGTTATTCAGTATGCTGATGTCAAGAAGGGATCAAAATTATTTGAGCACGGCTTAAGCACGGCAATGGCTGCCCAAGTTCTTGGTATTTCACAATGGGAGTTAATGGAATATATAGGCAAAACAAAAATTGTTGATCGTCAGAAACCACGTATCGGTGTGGAGGAACGGTTATCTTTTGCGCGACGATTATTTCAATAAGATCCTATAATCCTGTAAGGACCTAAAAAATCAAACAAAGGATTACAGAGTCAAAAAATAAACCATGGAAAAAAGAACTCTTCAGCCAAAACGTTTGGTTTTTGATGCAGGCCCGATTATCAGTCTCGCTACGAATAATCTCCTCGAGATTCTTCCACTTCTCAAAGACAAGTTTCGAGGTGAATTTTTGATTACTCCAGTAGTAAGGAAAGAAGTTGTTGACAAGCCGCTTCTGTCAAAGAGATTTAAATTTGAGGCATTGCAGATATTACAACAGATCTCTCTTGATACATTAATGGTTATTGACTCCAAAAAGCTTCATCAAAAAACACTCGAATTACTCGGACTTGCGAATACACTTTATCGTGCCCGAGGAAACTGGATGAGAATCATGCATATCGGAGAGATTGAAACGCTAGCTGCTGCTGCGCTTTTGCATGCAGATGCTATTGTTATTGATGAACGAACAACACGAATGGTCCTTGAATCTCCAACAGATCTGGTCTACCATCTCGAGAGCAAATTACACACTAAAGTAACCATGAACGAAATAAACGTTGTGGGCCTACAGACAGCCCTCATGAATATCCCGGTTATTCGATCAACAGAGTTAGTAACTATCGGATTTGAACTAGGGTTCTTTGATAAATATCTAGCGCAGATTCCAGAGCCTCGAAAAACCCTCATCGAGGGACTTCTTTGGGGAGTAAAACTCAAAGGGTGTGCTATCTCTGACCAAGAGATACAAGAGATTGTGAAAGCTGAGCAGCTATAGTTGAAAAGCAGCTTTGGTTAAGAAAGATTACAACAGAAAAGAGAAAAATAAAATATGAAGAAAAAATAAAAATGTTTTATGGCTTATATAATAGAGGACAATGGTATTTAATATGTTTTTTCCTCTATTATGTACTAGAAAACCTAACAAATAATATTAAAAATTTAGGTTTTCTATTATAGTTTCAGCACAACCTTTGCTGGTTTCATATCCTTCCAAGCAACTTCGAACAAGGTTTCAAGGGCAGATGCAAAAAACGGTGTATTGACCCAGATCCCAACATCATAAGTTGGATGCACTTCTTTGTCGTCAAGCACCATAAAGATCAGTTCTTTGCCATCGACAACGCAAAATCTCGCTTTTGCATCGGTATGTCGAACTTCAGCGACTTCAAGTATGTCCTTCACTGCATTTACTGTTTCTTTTGTCAAGGGTGCTGCAATACGAATTTTTACTCCACGCTTTTTCAGTTGTTCAAACGTTGGCTTTAACCCCTCGATTTTTCTCATAAGTCCCTGTGATGTGGTCATAATCGTAACCATTTCTTCTGCGTTTCTAATCGTTAATTCAAGATGGTTGTAGAGGTTATGTCTCCCGCGAAGGCTTCCTGAAAGGTCGCTTGGCTCAACCAGCTCAACACCTTGAGAATGTAATGCGTTCAACTCACCAAGAACTTCAGTCTCTTTCAATTCCTCTAATCGTTTTATTTTGTGTTCAGCATCCTCATGCATATTTCGCTTGACACGCTCAACAACTTCATTGGGAGGAACAGCGATGTACTTGATGGGCTTGCCCAATTTCATAACCACAAATCCTTTACGCTCCAAAGATTCCAAGACATCATAACTCCTGGATCGAGGAACATTCGCAATATCGCTTAATTCTCCTGCAGTTGAAACGCCCCGTGAAAGTAACGCGGCCCAGATTTTAACTTCGTAAAGATTAAGCGAGAAATATCTTCTCAATTTGCTTAAAAATTCTTCTTTAACAATCATGGACAACCCCCTCCTCTTTTTTTGATATAACTTTATGGGAATTACTTATATGTCACTCCTATTAAAATGTTACGTTTTTTAATATTTGCGAAGTGCTTATAACCACAAACTTATAATCACAACGAAAATGAATACATTTGGAATAAATTTCAAGGATTACACACAAAACAGGTATCACCGAGGGAATTTTCTGATTTTGTTCTTAGAGATAAATGCGAACTCCTATTTAAATGTTACTTTTTAGTAGAGATTTTGGGATGGTATTCTACGGCTGAAGAGTAAGCAGAGAATAGAGAATTACATAAAAAGTATAGAATCATTATAATCTAACCTTTCCACCAGTCTCTGACTGGTGGCGTAAACCATAATAAGTGCTCTTTCTTAAAGGAATAAACGAAGCTGACCTGAGGCATACTGCCGTTTGGACACTATCCGTACAGCGTTAACGGCCACAACTCA